>JAMOZU010000149.1 GCA_023667745.1 Ruminococcus sp. | reverse complement strand
TTTTATGAAAGGCGGTGTGTTTATGAAACGCAGAGAACTTAAACCCGAAACTATCGAAACTATCGGTAAAATCGTAAGCCTGGTCGGAGTGGCGGCAACGCTGGTGGCTGACTGGGCGAACAAGCGTACCATGGACGAGACGATAAGGAAGGAAGTCGTTAAGGCGGTAAAGGAACACGGCAGACATTAATAACAAGGGAGACCGATTTGCTCGGTCTCTTTTGTTTTTATTGATATTTTAACGAAAAGGAGAAAACTATTATGAACAAGGAAAAACTTTCGCTTATCTTCGCAGGCGTAAAAAACGCCGTGATAAAGCACTGCCCGGAGATACTTACGGGTATGGGCATCGCAGGAATGCTCACAGCGGGCGTTCTTGCGGTAAAAGCCACTCCTAAGGCAATGGAGCTTATCGAGGAGAAAAAGGCCCGGAAGGGCGGTGAGAAACTTACGGTTACAGAGACCGTGTCATCAGCAGGTCTTTGCTATCTGCCGTCCATTGCCACAGCCGCTGTTTCAGCCGCCTGCATCATAGGAGCAAGTACCGTGCATAACGGGCGCAATGCAGCTCTGGCGGCAGCGTATGCTCTTTCCGAAAAGACCTTTACGGAATACAAAGACAAGGTGCTTGAAACCGTGGGCGAGAAAAAAGACCGGGACATCACCGATGCCATATCCAAGGACAAAATGAAAGAAGACCCCGTGACCGTAAGCAATGTGATTTTCACCAACAGCGGCAATACACTTTGCTACGACGTTATCTCCGGAAGATATTTTACATCCGACATTGACAAAATGAAGAGGGCTGTCAACGAGCTTAACAGGCGAATGCGGGACGAGATGTTCATTTCCCTTAATGAGCTTTATGTGGAGATTGGTCTCAATCCCATTCCCATAGGCGAAAACGTAGGCTGGAACATCGACAAGGGGTATATCGACTTATATTTCTCCTCACAGCTTACAGACGACAACCGACCCTGCATTGTCGTAAATTACACCACGTCTCCCAAGTACGGTTACGGAGAGGGAATGCTTCTTGCATAGTTACTCAGCCGCAAAAATTACAACGTCTTTTATGGAATGATATTCCGTAAATTTATGAAAGGAATCTTATACAAATCCCTCATTGAATTATGGGATTCAGCCGCCGCAAAAAATCATATGCGCAAATTTTTTGCGGCGGCTTCATCTCCATAATTCTAATGGGGATTAGTATTCGACTTATGGAAAACAATGTTATTATGAACGAGGTAAAGGAAGAGGTTATTGAGGAGGCAGTTGAACCTATGGCACAGGTGGTTGCCGATACAGCCGAGGAATACTGCGAGCATTGTTCAAACAAGGGCAGTCACAAATTCATGACTGCTCTCGGAACGGCAGGGCTTATTTGCCTGGCTGCGGCGGGAGTTGTTATGCTTGTGAAGAGGCACAGGAAGAACAAGGCGGACGAGGCTGACACGGCAAACGCAGAGGTGATAGACGCTCCGGATAATTTCAGCTTCGACGATGACGATGATGAGGAAAAGGACGAATAAAAAACGGACAATATCAGCGGAGGGAACGCCGGTAACACGGCGTTTTCTCTTTTATATTTTCCGAAAAAGGAGTGGAAATGTTTGGAAAACTACAGACCAAATTCCAACCGCTTTAAAAGCGAACGTGACAAAAACTATGGGCAGAGGTTTATTGATACAAGCCCGGACAAAGCCTCAAAAAAGGTCGTTACCGGCAGAACAAAGGCACGGAAAAAGACGGGTATACGCAAGTTCGTTGAAGCGTTTATCGTTGAGGATATGACAATGGTAAGGGATTATGTCGTTCTCGATGTGCTTTTGCCGAAGATAAAGGAAACATTCCTTGACGTGGTAGACACTGCGCTTGCTATGGCTCTTTGCGGGGAAAAGGGCAAGAAACGAAGCGGCATAGGTGCGTCGAAAGTTTCCTACGGCGGGTATTATGACCGCAGAAACCGCAGTGACGAAAACACACGCACGTCCGCAAAGTCCGTCTACGACTATGCCGACGTGATATTTGACAGCCGTCAGGACGCACAGGCGGTGCTTGCACGAATGGCTGAGTCCATTACCGCTTACGGCATTGTGACTGTCGCCGACTTTTACGATTATGCCGATATGACCTGCGACTTCACCGCAGACAATTACGGCTGGACGGATATTCGGGGAGCTAAGATAATACCGGGAACGGACGGTTGGGAGATACGCCTGCCGAAGGCAATGCCCATTGACTAAGAGGCAAGAGGCAAGAAATATTGATATTTTGAAAAGGAGTTTTAATGTTATGAGTAAATTCAGAACGCTTATCAACAAGGCAACATTTACCTTGAAAAAACACAGCCCGGAGATACTTGCGGCGGCGGGAGTTATCGGTACGGTAACAGCCGCTGTTATGGCTTGCAGGGCTACCACAAGGCTTGATGATATTTTAAGCGAGGCGAATCAGAAACTGGACAACATCAAAGCAATGTCCGGCAAGGAAGTCCTCGGAACGCCTTACAGCGAGGAGACCGCCAAAAAAGATACGGTCATTACATATGCCCACACTGCGGGAAGAGTGGTAAGACTTTACGCTCCCGCAGTACTGCTGGGTGCGCTTTCCATAAGCAGTATACTTGCTTCCAATGATATTTTAAGGAAACGCAATATGGCTCTGGCGGCGGCTTATGCGACCGTTGACGAGGGCTTTAAGTCCTACAGGAAAAGAGTTGCCGAGCGTTTGGGTGAAGAGGCGGAAAAGGAGATAAAGTACAATCTCAGGCAGACCGACATCGAGGAGACCGAGACCGACGAAAACGGCAATGAAAGAACCGTTACCCGAACCGTAAACGCCGTTGATATTTCCGAGAACAGCGAATACGCCCGTTTCTTTGACGAATCCTCTCCCTATTACGAAAAGGACAGCGAATACAACCTGATGTTCTTAAAAAGCCAGCAGGCATATGCCAACGACAGACTGAAAGCCAACGGAATACTTTTCCTCAACGAGGTCTACGATATGCTGGGCATTCCCAAAACAAGAGCGGGGCAGATAGTAGGCTGGGTCTATGACGAGGAAAATCCCATAGGCGATAACTTCGTTGACTTCGGTATCTACGACTGCTACAGCGAAGCGAAGCGGGATTTTGTCAACGGCTACGAGCGTGCCATACTGCTTGATTTCAATGTTGACGGCAACATCTGGAACTATATGTGAAGGGGCGGGCTCGACAGTATAGGTTCGGGCAATCCCTACAGAGATATGTTTGACTACCCTCAGCTTATATATTTTTAAGCCGAGGGAGTTAAACGAAAAACCAAAAAAGGAGCGTTAAAAAATGGACTTAAAAAAAGCATTGGCGGCGTGTTTCGCCGTCATCTGCATAGCCCTTCCGGGCAGTAAAGTTTCATCTGCGGCGGAGCTTGATATTGACATCGGCGGCTATGAACAGACAGCCGTGACAGAGTATCTTGCAAGTGCGGCAAAAACTGCCGAACCGGAGGAAACTCTTTCCGATGAGGAAATTGAGCTTATCGCAAGGGTGACAATGGCGGAAGCGGAGGGGGAAAGCGAGTATGCGAAAAGGCTCGTTATAGATACCGTTCTTAACCGTGCCGACTCAGAGCGTTTCCCCGATACGGTGACCGATGTGATATTTCAGCCTCACCAGTTTTCGGTAATGCACAACGGCAGGTATGACCGCTGCGAGGCAACGGACGAACTGATAACTCTTGTTAAAGAGGAACTTAACGAACGCACCGACAGCGACGTGGTATTTTTCAGAGAAGACCGCTACAGCGACTACGGCGAACCTATGTTCAAGGAATGCTGTACGTATTTTTCAAGCTATGATTAAAGGAGCGTGTAATATATGAACAACGGTATTATATTTATCTCATGGGCATTGGCGGCAATGTCGGGCATATGCTTTGTGACGGGGCTTGCGGTGCTTTCGGGAGGAAGAAGCAGATGAGTTATTACGAGGACTTTATCACAATGCTGGACTTTACTCTTGACACCAAGAGAAAGCGGCATATCGTAGGCGGAATGCTTATGAGCATTTCTCTTCTTTTCGGAGGACTTGCGCTTACGGCAATCACATTAAACAGGGAGGAAAAAGAATGAAAAAGATATTTGCGTTTTTAGCGGGAATGGCTGTAGGAGCGGCAATTACCGCACGGTTTTACAGGGCGGCGTTCGCCAAGGTTTGCGAAGGGTGCGGAGAACACAAAAACGCCATTGATATTCCCGATGACAGAGAAACGACAGACCCCGAAAGCGGCATGCGTCTTGTCCTTGAAAGCGAGTTCGGCGAGAACGAGGACTACGAAACCTGCACGCTGTTTTTTCATAACGACGGTACGCTTACAGACAGCAGCAACGAACCTTTCGGGGTCACGGAAGACGAACTTTCATTTATTGAAAGATTCTTTGAAAACTGCAATGAAGGCGAGGACGTTATATATTTCAGAAACGACAAGCTGAAAGCATATTACGAAGTCCTGTTTGACGGAAAAGGCGATGATACAAAATGACAAGACGTGAACTTAAAGCAGACTATTTCGACTGGCTGTACCGCTTGGTTTGCAGTCCCGAAGACACAGGCGGGCATTCTTACGGGAAACTGCTCGCACGACTTGACCAAGAGGAATTTACATACATCATCGGACTTGACGGCAACCGTGCGGAGGACGGTATGGACCTGCGTTACCGCTTTGGCTACGAGTGCGGTATCGCAGACAGCGTAACAGCCGCTTTTCTTGACGACCGCTCTTGCAGCGTTCTTGAAATGATGGCGGCATTGTCTTTGCGGTGCGAGGAACATATTATGGACGATTCCGAGTCGGGACTTCGTCCGGGCAGATGGTTCTGGAAAATGATAAAAAATCTCGGTTTATATTCCATGACCGACGCTCATTACGACGAGGAGACCGTGAACAACGCTCTCTTCGTTCTGCTTTCTCACGGCTACAAAAGCGACGGCGAGGGAGGTCTGTTTACCGTGAAAAATCCAAAAAGCGATATGCGGACAGCCGAGATATGGGCGCAGATGATGTGGTATCTTAACCAAACCGAAAGGAACGAACGGCAAAATGAGTGACTTCTTTATAATTTCCACCCGACCCGCAAAAGGCGGCATTACGGAGATATACCCCAGGTTCATTGTCGGACGTTCATCGGACCTTATGATACGGGGCGGGGACTTCTATGCGGTATGGATAGAAGAGCGGGGTCTGTGGTCTACGGACGAGCAGGACGCTCTCCGCCTTATCGACGCCGCCCTTGATATTTATGCCCGGGAAAACAAATCACGTTTCGAGTCATCAATACGCGTCCTCCACATGTGGGACGCCGAATCGGGCATGATAGACCGCTGGCACAAATACTGCCAACGTCAGCTCCGGGACAACTTTCATATGCTTGACGAAAAACTTATATTTTCCGATACCGCCGTCCGCAAAGAGGACTACGCAAGCAAACGCCTGCCCTATCCCCTGACCCCCTGCGAGATACCCGCATACGAACGGCTTATGTCCGTTTTATATTCTCCCGAAGAAAGGAAGAAAATCGAATGGGCGATAGGCGCAATAGTTTCGGGGGACTCGAAAACTTTGCAAAAATTCCTCGTCCTCTACGGTGCGGCGGGAACGGGAAAATCCACCGTCCTCGGCATTATCGAGCAGTTATTTGCGGGATATTATTCCGTCTTTGACGCTAAAGCCCTCGGCTCGTCCAACAACGCATTCGCATTGGAAAGTTTCAAATCCAATCCGCTGGTGGCGATAGAGCATGACGGCGATCTGTCAAGGATAGAGGACAACACCCGACTTAACAGCCTTGTTTCCCACGAAATGATGACCGTCAACGAAAAATTCCGCTCGGCGTATGCCAACAAATTCAAGGCGTTTTTGTTTATGGGCACAAACAAACCCGTGAAAATAACCGACGCCAAATCGGGGCTTATCCGCCGTCTTATCGACGTGACCCCATCCGGAAATAAACTGCCGGGAAAAGAATACCAAAAAGTAATGAGGCAAATTCCCTTCGAGCTTGGAGGAATTGCTTCCCATTGTCTGAACGTCTACCAAAGCGACCCCTCCGCCTACGACAGCTATGTTCCAACGGCTATGCTTGGGGCTTCCAACGATTTCTACAACTTTGTTCTCGACAGCTATTTTGCCTTCAAAGAGGAAAACGGCGTAACAATGTCAAGGGCTTGGGAAATGTACAAGCATTACAA
>JAMOZU010000148.1 GCA_023667745.1 Ruminococcus sp. | reverse complement strand
CCTGTTCAAGCCCTCTGTCCTGCATTTCAAAAACGCCTATTTCGTTGGTCGAGCCGAACCTGTTCTTCACCGCCCGCAGCAGCCTGTAGCTCTGATGGCGGTCGCCCTCAAAAAAAAGCACCGTGTCCACTATATGTTCCATTACCTTCGGCCCTGCGATTGCGCCGTCCTTGTTTACGTGTCCCACAAGAAATATCGGTATCTCCATATCTTTTGCCAGGTGCATGAACATATTCGTGCATTCCCTTACCTGGGCTATGCTGCCGGAGGTGGAGGAAACGCTTTTAATGCTCATGGTCTGAATGGAGTCGATTATGACTATATCCGGGCGGGACTCCATAACCGTGGCGCACACCGCCTCTGCATCGGTAACGCTCAATAAATACAAGCTCCCCGTGTTCACTCCCAGCCGCTCCGCACGGAGCTTTACCTGACGGGGACTCTCCTCCCCCGAAACATACAGTATGGAATGTTCCCGGCCGAAATAACTGCATATCTGCAAAAGAAGCGTGGACTTGCCTATTCCCGGCTCTCCCCCCAGCAGCACCAGCGAGCCTTTCACAAGCCCGCCCCCCAATACTCTGTCAAGCTCGCCCGTTCCCGTGGAATAGCGTATCTCGTCCTCGGCGGTTATCTCGGCGAGGGTCTTTATCTTTTCCGAGCAGCTGAGTGCGGATAGCTCCGCACCGCTTGCTCTTGCCGATTTCCCCGCCGTTTTTGCCGCCGGGGACACGTCTATGACCTCCTCCTCAAAGGTGTTCCATTCCTTGCAGGAGGGGCATCTTCCGTTCCACTTGGAGGACTCATACCCGCAGGAGGAGCATATGTAAACCGTTTTCAGCTTTGGGGACATTTTCTATCGCTCCTTTTTTAATACCATATCCGGTAATTATCAAACCGCCAGCCGTCCTCTGTTTTTACCATGTGGCAGTTGAACTCTTCAAACCATATGAAATACGGATCGTCGTCATGTGCGTGAATAACAAAATTTTTTATTATCACTTCATTTTCGTCCGAATAAATGGGGGTATCGAGATGACATTACACGGTAATATCGCCGCCCCTGTCGCCGTGAACTTCCTTTAAATTACCGTTTTCGTCTATATATTTTCCCAATGACTTTGAGTAAGCATATTCACGGGTATATGCGGGATATAGATTTTCGAGAAATTCCTCTGCCGTGTGGCTGTCCGCATATTCCTGTGACATATGCGTGGAACAGCCGAAATATTCGTCTGTTATTTCGTATGCTTTATCCATTATTTCCAGTTGTTCCTCCGTAAGCAAGTTGTCATCAAAATTACATATTGCAAAATGCTGTCCGCTTTTTTCACCGCCCGCATCAAAAACTATCTTATAAATTCCCGCTTCGCACTCCGTAAACCTGAACATATCTCCGGTAATCTCAAAGGTATACCAACCATCGGGGGCTATGCTTATATCCGTTTCAAGCGTATAGCTTCCGTCCGCAAAGGGCATGGGGATAAGAGAATCACCGTCTATCTTATACATTTTCGCCGAACTTACGGTGCATTCTTCATCGGAATTATTGGAAAATACATTCACAAGCCTGTCATAATATTGCCAGGCGTTTCTGGGGGATATATATCCTGTTTCGGCTGACGGCGTATTTTCATTGGTTTCGGCAGCAATAAACAGATTTGTATAAAAGGTTGCGCCCTCGTGGGGTTTTCTTCTGTAATTCCAAGGCGAGTCGTCCATAATGTATTTTACGGCGCATTCGGGAGCTGTTCGCATTAAAAGCTCTGCGTCCTCGGAGGAATAATTCTCTGTAATAACATTAAGCTCCTTGATATTCGTTTTTTTCAGCAGTTCCGCAGCAGCCTTGGCGTCAACGCTCGGATTATCCAGTTGAAGAGATGTGATATTGGGGCAATTGGCGATAAATCCGAAATCCGTATCGTCATCATAATTTTCAAATATCAGTTCTTTGATATTATCCAACTGTGAAATAACGCTCAGGTCTTCCTTGCCGCTGTAATTGCTGAACCATATCCAAGAAATTCCGCTGTTTGCAAGAGTTGACAAATCGCCGCCTTTGTAATCGTCAAGTATCAGTGAATTAAAACTCAACGATCCCAAGTCGGCATTTCCGCTGTAATTTTCAATAGTAATATGCGAATAAAAATGATAGTTTTTAAGGAAGCTCAAGTCTTTATTGCCTGCATTTTCAACCGTAAGACCGTATACATTCCTGAAATATTTTTTATCTATTTTCGCCAGCGGGTCGCCGCCCTCCCAACAGTCGTTCATATCAATATACAGCTCCGAATATTGAAATTTATAACCGTATTCCGCAAAGTACGCTTTTGCCTCTTCACGTGTAACTTTTTCCGTGTCCTTTTTCTCGCTCGCCTTCTCTGTTTGAGCCGCCGTCTGCGGCTCGGTGTATTCCTCGATAGCTGCCGTTGTTTCAGTTTCCATCGAAGTTTCGGTAACGGCTGATGTTTCCGTTTCTCTCTCGCTTACAGTCATCTCCGTCATAATTTCCGCCGAAGTACCGGACACTTCCGCTTCCGCCCCGCTGCATGCGGATAACATCAGCATACCAAGAACCAACGCTGCTGTTTTCTTTATGTTCATAAGTTTATCCCCCTTATCGGCAAAGCCGCTTTCATATCAAGACATATTTTCCCACTTATCATTATACCATATTTCTCCATAATTTTCAATAGCAATTATATGCAAATTTACCAAATTATTCCGACGCTATTTAGTCATTCCCACAATATTCTACTCCGATAAAACAACATTCGGTAACAATTATTGACAATATCATTCTAATGTGATAGAATGAAAATATCCGGATAAATATAAATGTTTCCCGAATGCTTTAAAGCCGGTCTGCTCCGATAATAAAGGCACAAAGAGGGAACATTCAACGAAAGGTTTTGATAGATATTATGAAAACGTGTTTAAAGAAATTCACAGCGTTGGCAATGGCATTTACTTTTACGGCGGGGCTTTGCGGCTGCGGAGGAGAGAGGGAGACGGAGCAGCGTGAAGAATATGTCTACAAGGCGGTCTCCAACGAATACGGCGGCGAGGTAAAGAGCGATATTACCGACTTTATCGGTATGACCGACAAAGGTATGGCGTTCCTGTCGGATAAGGGCGTTTACGGCGATTACCACGAATATTACCTGAATTTCGCCGGCATTGACGACCCGGACGGCAGCATTGAAAGCGTTATGATAGCCAAAGGTGAGGGGGTCGAGATAACTCTTCCCTGCATATCCCCGGAAGGAAATATTTCATGGGTCTCAACGGAGGAGACGGAGAATGATGTCCGCATAAAAATAATGACCGTAACAGCAGCTGACCCTGAGCTTGACATAATTGACGAAAGGGACATTACCGATACCGTCCTTTCCGAGGGGGATTTTTATGTTTCCCTTTTCGGCATGGACGGCGGCGGGAATTACATTCTGGGCAATTGGTACGGCATTATCGTCCTTAACAGCGATATGACCCTCAAATGCCGCCTTGATGATATAGGGGACATCAGCGATATAGTTTTCGACAGAGAGGGCAAGCCTTATATTTACGGCTATGTAAACGGCGGCATGGCTTTGCGGCTTATTGACGTCCAAGCGGGGGAAATAGGGCAGCAGACCCTTTTGCCTGTGGGAGATTACGGCTCGATAGTCACCCCCGGCAGTGACAGCGACTTCCTGATCTGTTCCGACAGCCTTTACAAATATAACGTCGGCGGCGAGGCGGAGGAGCTTTTCGGGCTGGTGCAGGCGGGAGTGAGCGTAATGGAGGTGCAGAATATCTTTGCCGCTCCCGAAGGCGATAACGGCGGCGGATATATTTTTGCCGGGCAGTCCTACCCTTACAACGCCCCGAAAATCTCCCTTGTGACAAAACAGCCCGCCCCGTTATCACAGCGGCGGGAGATAGTACTGGCAGGGAGCGAATACGCCGTCAGCGGGCTTATTGAAAACGAAGCGGTAAAGTTCAACAACCGCAGCGATGATTTTTACATCATCGTGAAAAAATATCCTTACGAAAACGCCGATCAAATGAATATGGATATTATTTCCGGGAAAATTCCCGACATTCTCCTTTCCGACAGTGAAACGCCCCTTGACAGCTATATTTCCAAGGGAATGCTGGCGGATATTTACGAATTTATGAACGCCGACCGGGATATTTCCCCCAATGATTTTGTCCCCTCTCTTGTAAAGGCATGCGAAACGGACGGCAGGCTATATCGCTTTACCGACAGCTTTCGTATCTACACTCTTCTGGGCAAGGAAAAAATTTTCGGGGACGAACCTCTTACCTTTGAGCGGCTGCGGGAAATTGCCGCAGGTTATCCCGATGATGTTGAGGTTTTCCCCGGCTGTTCAAAAAACCACCTGCTCCGTTACGCCATGGAAATTTCAGGCGGGGACTTTATAGACTATGAAACCGCCTCCTGCACCTTTGACAGCCCCGAATTTATCGGACTTCTTGAATTTTCCGATGAGCTTTCCGACTATGTAAGCCTTGACGAATATTTTGACGACAGCTTCTGGGACAGGTTTGACAATATGTTTGCCCGGGAAAACGCCCTGCTGATGACGGCGTTCCTGACAGATTTCTACGACCTTTACCGTTTTGAGCGTGCGGAATTTGCCGAACCCGTATCAGCTGTGGGCTTTCCGGGCAGCGGTCAAAAGGCGGCGTTTCTGATAGATTCGGGCTTTTCAATATCGGCAAAAGCCGACAAGGAAATACAGCAGGGCGCATGGGACTTTATAAGGGGCATACTGCTTGAAGATTATCAGAATCTTGTTTCACAGTTCCCCGTGCGTAAGAGTAGCCTTGAAAAGCTGGCGGAGAAGACCCGTCAGCCCGACCCCGACAGAGCCAATTACGCCGTTGTGACCATGGGGGATATGGCACTTTCCGCCGCCGTGGGGGACATCGGCGAGCCCTCCGACAGCGACATACAAAAGGTAATGGACATTATAAATTCCGCAGACAGTATCGTTCACGACGATTCCGCCGTTACGGACATCATTTCCGAAGAGTCCGCCGCCTATTATGAAGGCAGGAGGACAGCCGAAGAGGCGGCGGAGCTTATTCAAATGAGAGTAACGCTGTATTTGCAGGAGAGAAAGTAGACCGAGGCAGGAGACGGGAGTTAATACTATCCCCCTTAGAATTATGGAGATGAAGCCGCCGCAAAAAGTTTGCGTATATTTAAAAACGCAAGAACGCAAGTATCTATAACCTTGCGTTCTTGTCAGCTTTGTTCATTAGTGTTCACAGCCGCCCTTTTCTTCTCTTCGTACCGCCCTCGCGCCGCAAAAAATCCTCCTCTATCTGAACTCCGAATGCTCTCTGCGGTAACTGTCGCAGTCTTTTCGGGCAAGCTCCGCCTCTGCCGCCGCCAGTTCCTTGGAAAGCCGCTCACGCTCATCTCCCTCCGCCTTTTCCGCACGTTCCCTGAGACGCTTTATCTTCTCTTTTAATGCCTTTATCTCCCTGTCCACCTTGTCGGTGTTACCGGTGCATTTTTCCGCTCCCTTGCCGCCGGACTTTTCGGGAGAGCGGGGAGACTTTTTCTCGCCGGGTGTCCTGTCCGCCGTGTCCGGCTTGTCACCATTGTCTACCGCTTTCTCCGAGCCGCTTACGTCCTCACCGTAAGTCTTATTATCGGGAGCATTGCCCTTAACGCCGCCGTCCGCTCCGAACTCGTTCACGTCAACAACTCTCCTGCCGTCCTCATAACGGACATCATAGATACCCGCCGACAGTTCCTCTTCCGCTGCCTCGTAAACGTCCCTTTTACGTGATCTGCCGGGCATAACGGGCATATCCTCCTGCCTGTCCGCCCTTTTCTCCCCTGTCCCGTTTACGCCGGGCATTACCGCCGTTCCCATACTTACAGCCATATCGATCCTCATATTTCACAGCCTCCTTGTCAAAGTATAATTTCCGGGAAACAGAATCTTAATAAACCGCCGATTAAAGGAACTTTATAATTTACAGCCCTTCTCGGTGATTTGTCGGGTTCTCTTTCCCAATAAAAATTATACACCACCGCAAACCCGATTTCAACCCCTTTGCCGTGAACTGATATGCTAACGCCGTGAAATGTTAAGCAGCACCCGCAGGGTAAAAACGCCGTTGTCTCCTTTGACAAAAACACAGCCGCCGTATTTTGCCGCCGTCCTGCGGACGCTTTTCAGTCCTGCGCCCTCCTTGAAATTCTTACCCGAAAAATCATAATTATTGCAAAATTCCATAAGCCACATATCTCCCTCTTCCGCCGTCCGCACCTCGATAAACGGCTCGCCGCAAGCCCTGCACCCTGCTATGGCATTGTCGAGGGCGTTGCCGATAATGCCGCAGAT
>JAMOZU010000147.1 GCA_023667745.1 Ruminococcus sp. | reverse complement strand
CTTTCAGGTTTTTGCAGTCCGCAAGGGCGGAATAATCCTGATACCCGGAATATAAGCTGCAGGAAAATCTCTCCAGATTTTCAAGCCCCTTGACCGCTCCGCTGTCACAGCCCGCCTCGCAAAGGGTAAGGCTCTTTAAATTTTTAAGGGGCGCAATGTCTGAGTTGGAAACATAGGGCGTGTAATACAAAGCCAGGTCTTCCAGAGCGGGCATATCTGCCAGAAAATCCCAGTCGAATATTTCAAGGTCGGACAGGAAAAGGGTCTTCAGCTTGGGGGCGTTTTTAAGTGTGTCCACATTTTTCTCCCCGCTTGTGCAGCGGACGTGAAAGTCTTCCAGCGAAGGCAGTTTGCTTATGGGGGCAAAGTCGATGTCCGAGCCTGTGATGTCCAGTTTTTTAAGGTTGGTCAGCTTTTCAATGCCGCTTAAGTCCAAGTCCATATCCCCGCCCCATGCGTCTATTTCAAGGGAGGTTATCTTTGAACAGCCGAAAAGTGATTCCAGTTCCCCTCTGTCGCTGCCGTCATAGGTAACATGAAGCTCTTCCAACCCATCCATGCCGTTTAAGAAGGAATAATCCTTGTAATCGCCGTAAAGCCGCAGACTTTTCAAATTGCCGAGAGCCGCAAAGGGAATTGACGTATCGTCATTGGCATAGTAGGAAAGCACCTGCAAATTCTCCATTTTCCCCAAAGCCTCTATGTTGGTAACATTCGCCTGATACATGTATATTTCACGCAGCCCCGGCAGCTTTTCTTTTACCTCCGCCAGGTCAACCGTCAGATCCTCATCGTAATATGCGTCTTCATCGGCGCAGATAAGTTCGTATTCCTCCGGCAGAAAATCCCCCGCAAGCATTTGGAATATCCATTTGTCTCTGCTTGTGAGCGCAAGTATTTCAGTGTCGGCGAAGATAAAATTATCCCCTATCATCACGCCCGGTCTGCCGCTGATGTGAAATTTCTCCGCAAGCTCCACAGACTCGTCCCAATCCCCGGCTGTAATTTGGGCGCAGATAACGCCGTCCTCTTCCCAATAGTAATGCGCCTCGGCTATGGAATATCCCTCTTCCTCGGAGGTTTTTATCAGGGCGGCGGCATTTTCCTTATCCCTCAAAGTATCAAGCAGCCACCCTGCCGAAAGGTAAAAAGCGTTGTCGGAATACTCCTCGCCCCATTCCCCGCCGTCCTCGTCATTGCCGTAATAATTGCCGGAAAGGGTGATGTATACGGCTTTGTCAATGCCGCCTGTGATGTTCCCTTTTTCATCGGTCATTTCCGCCGCTTCGGGGAAATATTCGTTGATATATTCCAGATACTCTTCCCTTGAAGAAAACGCCCCCTCTTCCACCATACTCTCGATTATCTCTTCCGACAGCAGATACTTTACAGACATAAGGCTGTAAATATCCTCCTCGGACATTTCGGAAACGCCGATATTGCCGTCGGGATACAATGCCAGCATGCCGCCCTCTTTGAGTCTGTCTGTAAGCTCCCTGTCTTCGGGGGACATGCTGTCATATGTACGGGAAACGGGTTTTGACGGGTCGGCGGTATCGTCTGCGGCGGTATTTTTCGTCTCCTCCGTTTCTGCCGTTTCGGAAACGTCCCGGCTAACGTCTTCGGAAACGTCCGTTTCCTCCGCCTCGGATATTTCCGCAGTTTCCGGGGAATCCGCCGGCTCTGCCGCATTTTCGGCTTTTTGACAGCCCGACAGCATAAGCAGTATGACCGCCGTCAGGATAAACGCTTTTGACATAGTATTTTTCATAAGTTTTCCTCTCCTTTTCGTGACAAATTTTGCTGTTATATTTTTTATACGTTTGAAAACAGGTATTTTTATGGGTAACTTTTAACCAAATTTCCGCAAATTAATTTGTATATTATGCCGAAATTTTTTCCTCGGAAAATTTCAGCGGACAAATTAAACTGCGTTTCCTCATTATAGCATATCTTTCGGAATTTGTCAATAAACGGTTTTTCATTGAGTATGGAAATCTATTTTAAATTTTACTTTAGCCATTGCCTATTGAGCAACACAAAAAATTCGATTACCCTTGTAAATTAATTCGTACAGGCGATATGTTTTCTCCAATCTGCGGCAGGGGAAAACACCCATTAATAAAGCAAAATTGATTTACCTGATTTTCAAACATTTTCCCTTGACATTTTCCGTATCATATATTATAATAAAATATAAGAACACCGAAAATGAAAGGGCTGACATATACATAATGGCAACAGTGATACTGGATATACTGGAAACGGCTTCGATAGCCGTAAGCGGTTTCCTTATAAAGAAATATATATTTTTAGTGCCGGATATCGAGCCGAAAAAACAGCGGCTTATCTATATCCTGTGCTTTCTGCTGGCGGGCATTGCAATGCCGGCATTCGGGAAGGACGCAGCCATTGCGGCGGTGCTGGTAATGCTCGGTATCAACATCTGCCTTGAAAGGAAGTCGCAGAAGCTGTGGGGATTTCTCCTGCTGATACCTATTCCCGGCATTATCAACGGGCTTTTCGTCCCGCTGATAATCGTGCCGTATCTGCTGGGAATGTCAGCGGGCGGGGCGCAGGCTTTTCAGTTTGCAGTTTACGTCATTTCGGCGGCGGCTCTTGCGCTGTTTTACTTTAAAGGGGCAAACTGGCGGAAATGGTTCAGGGAAAATATGCAGTGCCGCAGGCTCAGGAAATTCGAGCTTTATCTTCTGTGGGCGGTGGGAATACTTATGATGATCTTTTCCCGCGCAATATCGGCTCAAGCCCTCGCAGACAGCAGCGGAGAGCAGAGGGCGGACGGCGGGCTTGCGGCGTTTATAGGCATATCCGCCATTTCGGCTTTTGTAATGACCATAACCATAATCGTGCTGATAATGCAGGGGAACAAGCGTTCATTCTATTACGAGCGGGTGTCCCATATGCAGTCGGGAATGATCTCCTTTATGGCGGAGGTGGTGGAGAGCCGTGACGACAACACGGGCGGGCATATCCGCCGAACCGCCGAATATGTCAAGACCATAGCCGAGGAGATGCGGCGGCGGGGAGCGTATGCGGATATACTGACCGAACGGTATCTTAATGATATGACGGTAGCAGCTCCTCTTCACGATATAGGAAAGATACACATTCCGGACGCCGTACTCAACAAGCCGGGCAGGCTTACCGACGAGGAATTTGTTATAATGAAGACCCACACCACCGCAGGAGAAAAGCTCCTTATCCACGCCAAAGAAGAACTGGGGGAATCGGCGTATCTCAACACCGCCATAGAAATGGCTGCATATCATCACGAATGGTGGAACGGCAAGGGCTACCCATACGGGATAAGCGGCGAGGAGATACCCCTGTGCGCCAGGATAATGGCAGTGGCGGACGTTTACGACGCACTTGTTTCCAAGCGGTGCTACAAGACCCCCATGCCCGTGGAAAAAGCCTGCGCCATAATCAGAGAAGAGTCCGGCACTCACTTTGACCCGCAGGTGGTGGAAGCCTTTTTCGCCACGGATATTACAAAATCCTCGGAACGGTAACGGCAAATGCTGTCGGCAGGAGCAGCACGGGTTATGTAAATTTGTTTTCCCCCGTCTGTCGGCGGGGGAAAACGGATCATTATGCAAATTATGTCACATGTGTTTCGTAAAATACGGCGGCTTATTTACGCTTTATCGGTCTTAGCACCTGATAGCCCAGACACTCCGGATAATGCCGCTGACAGCACCGGCAAACATCCTCGTTCCGGTCGTATTTCCCGCCGCCGAAGCCGCTTATGTCGTAATTCCGGGCAAGGTTT
The DNA here is from genome assembly GCA_023667745.1 of Ruminococcus sp. GTDB lineage: Bacteria > Bacillota > Clostridia > Oscillospirales > Ruminococcaceae > Huintestinicola. The sequence continues at coordinate 2,600 of JAMOZU010000147.1, read as the reverse complement.
TCCACCCTGCCCATGACCTCGCCGTTGTCTTTGAGATAGTCAAAGGGCGGGTGAGAGAAAACAAGGTAGCAGCTGCCGGGAAATTCCCGCAGCTCAAAGCCGTCGGGGACGTTCCCGGTGTAGTCAAGGGGAACGCCCGTACCGTAAAAATATCCCCGTCCGCAGTCCGTCTTGAACCAGCCCGCCGTGTGGGGAGTCACGATAAGGTCGGAAATGTGGCTTATGCTGTCGACAATGCCGCAGACCTTGTCGCAGTCGTGATACCGCCACATATCGCCGTAGCCTTTTGCCCTTTCCTCCCATATCCCAAGGTATTTGTGGGCGGGGATAAATTCAACTCCTACGCGAGCCTCGGTAATAACAGTATTGCTCATGGTCATTTCTCCTTTTCTTTTTCGGTAATGTTCGGGAAAGTAAACCACCTGCCGAACGGAAAGCGGTATGGGAACGGGATTTTTCCTGTAGGCGGCGGGTGTGCACCCGAATGCCGCCCGAAAAGCCCTCGTCAGAGCCTCCTGGGAAGAATACCCGCACCTTACGGCAATGTCAATGATACGTTCATCGGTGTCCCTTAAAGCCAGTGCCGCAAGGCAAAGCCGCCTGCCCGCCGTGTAGCTTCTTATGGTCATACCGGTGATCTCGTGAAACCGCACCGAGCAGTAATAGGGCGAATATCCTATCCGCTCCGACATCTGCCGCAGAGACGGATTTTCGCACAGGTTATCCTCGATGCAGTCTATCATTTTCTGTATTGCCTCGTTCCATTCGTACAAGCCGTTCGCCTCCCTGTATATTAACTATACCGCAAATTCCGGGAGAAAATCTTGACATGAGTTGCAAAAATTCACGCTTATTTTTTTCCCACAAACGCCGCCATTTTTTTGTCCTCGGTCTTGATGTGGGTTATCAATATGCCCACCTGCTCGTTGAACTTGAAAAGCCCCGCCATGCCCTCTTTGGAAAGCTCTGCTGCGACCTCCGAGAGTTTCTTTTTGTAGCTGTCGTGAAAAGCCTTGTGGGCGGCATATCCGGGGTAGCCGCTTTGCTGCTGGAGCTGCTCTTCATGGGCAAAGTGGGTGTTTACGTAATTGCTTAAAAAGTTGGCGGTCTCATTCATCTGCGCACTGCCTTTCCCCTCGCTGCAAGCCCTTAAAAGGCTGTTCACGGCGGCGATAAGCTCTCTGTGTTCCCTGTCGATAAGGGGATTTCCCGTTTCAAGGTCGGGGGTCATTTTATATTCGGTCATTTTTCTTTTCCTCCGTTCGTAAAATTCAAAGCCGATAAATAAGGGAATTACCAATCAAATATTTTATTGGTTGGAAAGATTTTCAAATCTTCCCGCTGCGTTGAAAAACTTAAATCAGCAAATCCTAAGGCTTTCTACAAATTATACCTTTTCGGGAGAGATTTTTCAACCGTAAATGTTATAGTTTTTGTGAATTTTTCGTGTCGGAGCTTTTCTCATAAGAAAATACGCTTATTTTATTTGTTTCCCCTCAGGCAGACGGGGAAACCATGTTATATTCAAGTTGAAACAAGCCGAAATACCTTTACTGCATATTGCCTATTTTCCTTGCTTCAAAAAACAATAATTTGTAATATCCGACAAAAATCCTTTTACCCTATTGACAATACGGAAAATATATGCTAAACTGTAATTGACATAACACTGTTACGCAAACACCGGCAGACTGAATATCAGCAGGCGGAGATTTATTTTCCCGTTTCCTGCCTCCCGGAGGAGGTGCTTTTACGGTTGAGTGATAAAGACACACGGGAACGGTTGCTTAATGCCGCCAAAGCCGAGTTTTCCAAAAAAGGCTACAGCAAAGCCTCCCTGCGGAAAATATGCTCGGATGCGGGAGTTACCACGGGTGCGCTGTACTTCTTTTTCAAGGATAAGGAAGACCTGTTCGCACAGATCGTCGAACCCCCTCTTGAGACCCTGAAAGAGACCGTGCTTTCCCATTTTTACAAGCACGAGATGTTAGCCTCCCCCGAACAGCTCTATACCCACGTTGAGGGAGATCATGACGACATCTCCGGGGGGCTTATACGTCTCCTGTATTCCAATTACGATGCTTTCCTGCTGCTGCTGACGGGGGCGCAGGGGTCGAGGTTTGAAAACGCCGTGGACGAAACGGCGGATATGCTCGACAAAGCATACCGTATGATGGCCGAAAAGATAGCGGAAAATTCCCGCGGAATGCGGGTAAATCCCTATATGCTCCACTGGTTCACCCATATGAACATTGAAGCGTTCGTCCACCTTATCACCCATGAACCCGACGAGAAAAAAGCCGGGGAGAATATGAAAAAGATAATGGATTTCCTTGTAAAGGGCTGGACTCAGATGATACTGGAGCCGGAGGGGGAATCCGCCGAATAAACCTATAACCGAAGCCGTGCGTTTCTCACGGCTTATATCACGGGAGCAACATAACAATGTTATGCGGATGTTATGTCCCCGGGATAAAATTCAAAGCTTTTAACAGCCTTTCGCAGCAGGCTTTGTCTAAGGAAACACTGATTAATACTAATTCCCGTTGGAATTATGGAGATGAAACCGCCGAAAAAAATTTAGCCTTATGATTTTTTAC
>JAMOZU010000146.1 GCA_023667745.1 Ruminococcus sp. | reverse complement strand
AAGGAAGCGAAAGAAACAAGGCTGTCCCCCTCGGTCAAAAGAAAGAGCGTACCCCTGCCGAGATTTTCGTGAAAGGTGTTTTCCTCGATAAACCTTGCAAGGGTAACGGATGCCCGCCAGTCGCTTTTCTTTATTTCCCCCAGCCAATGTTCTTTTCTGTCGGATTTGAAAAAATCAATTATTTCCAAACTATCGCTCCTTATCAACTATCTCGATATTTTGCAGCTGCCCCTCCAGGTTGGCTTTTACCCCACGGCGGAACTCGGTACGAAGCCGCTCTTGTTCCGCCTTTTCTTCCGCCGTGAGACCCACCGGGGACTTTGATTTGCGGTAAAGCTCGTTTATCCGCTGTATTTTTTCCTCGGTCATTATTCATCGTCCTTTTTATCTTCTACTTTTTTCGATTCGCGTTTCTTTGCGTCTTCCTCACGGGCTTTTCTTACCTCTTCCGGAGTCCCTGTGTGGGCGGTGGTCTCCAGATCTTCGGGAAGCTCGGAAACAAAGCCCTCTATTTTGTCAAAGAAAATTTTGGAAGTAAAATCAATGCCGCAGGGGCGTATCTCACGGCTTGCAAGTCCGTAGATGTTCCCCGAAATATCCGCTAAGGTCACCGAACGCATTATCCGCTGATGAGCGTTTTTGTTCCCCTGCTTGTTAAGCTCTTCCGCCTGTTCGGCAAAGTCCCGCAGAGAGGAACTGAAGGGAATGGAAAGGTTATCCTCCGGCAGCGAGCCTGCCATTTTGAGAATTTCCGCGCCCTTGTCGTTAAGAGCCAGTATTCTCCCGAACACCGGGGGAACACGCAGGTCTTCCCCTCTTGTGCCGATAAGGCAGCTGCAAAGTATTCTTTTAATGCGAGCCATGGTGTAGGCTTTTGTCTTTATCTTTTCCAGCAGGTCGTCAAGGGAAACAGCTGTGCGGGAGGCTTGGAATATCCTGTTGAGCAGCCCCTGATCCATATCCGGCAGAGCCGCCATTTCCGGCGGGGTCATGGTACGAAGACGGAAAAGGATTATCCTCTCCAGATTTTCAAACCAGCAAAGGCTGTCTTTATCGTCAAATTCGTTGACCGCATCTAAAGTTTCCTTGGGGACATAGGGGGAGAAGTCCTCGCCGTCGTCGATAAGCCTGCGGATATATTCGCCGGAAGCTATATTTTCCGAAGGCTTGTCACTGTCGTGCTCCGATCCCTCCCGCTTTACGGTAAAGGGAGAAATTTTGTCAAGTTTAAGGAGTTTTAAGGATTTAAGGTATTCCACTGCCAAAATATTGTTGGGACTGTTTAAAATGTCTCCCACCATGGGACCGTAATTCAGGCTCACAAGCTGCTGAACAGCCAAGGGGTAGCTCATGCCCTGAGAAATAAGGGGCTTGAGATTTTCCTGTGTGGAAACTGTCATTACAGCGTCTGCGCACTTTTGCAGTTCCTCTATATTGCCGCTTTCGCTGCCGAAGGAAACGCCGTCAACGCACCGCAGTGAGCCTAACATCATAATGCCGCTTCTGGCGAAAAATTCCGCACTTGAAAGGCTGTACTGTACGGGCATTTCGATAACAAGGTCAACGCCGTTTTTCACGGCGATCTCCGCTCTTTTGAACTTATCCACCAGCGCAGGCTCGCCCCTCTGGACAAAATTGCCGCTCATAACAGCCACAATATGAGTTGCCCCTGTCTGCTTGCGGGTCTCCTCTATCTGCCTGATGTGACCGTTGTGGAAGGGGTTGTATTCACAGATAATTCCGTATGTTTTCATATTTTATAAACATTCCTTTCTTTTGACCGGCTTTAACTTGACATTTTTCTGCCTGTTTGACCGATTACACGGCAATATAATAATATTATACCATATTTTTGCGGGAGTTTCAAGTATATTTTGTAAATTTTACAAATCTTTGACGGTGACGGTCGGCAATTACATACGTGAATGGCATCTTCGGTCGGTGCTTCCGTAATATTATAAAAAAATTACCCAATTGTTAAAAAAATAAAAGGTGTGTTCAACCCCTTGATTAAAGGGAGAGAATGTGATATAATGTCAGTATGGTATGTATGTTAAAAAATATATGCACATTGCGGCAAAGCAGACGTGCATAAAATAAAGGAAGGTATGAAAATGCGGAAGATGAAAAAAACAAGCTGTACCATGGCGGCTGCGGCGGCTCTGCTGTGCCTTACGGGCTGCGGCGGGTCGGGCAGTGAAACGGAGCAGCAGACTGCCGTTGCCGCCACCACTACTGCGGGAGTGGAGATAAACACGGAAGTTCTGGGCGAGGAGGACAAAGCCAAAGTGGCGGAGGCGGCGGACAGCCTGCTGACCGATGAGGAGCTTGAAAACAAGACCATAAAATGGCTTGCCCATTATGACATCAATCCCAACTCCGCAGGGAACAGCAAGTCTGTTCAGCTGGAGATGTTCGAGAGCAAGTACGGCGGTCAGGTGCAGTACTATGCCTCCACCTGGGACACCCTTTACAGCGACCTTTCCACCTATATTCTGGGCGGCGAGGGGATAGACTTTTTCCCCTTTGACGTTCAGGCTCTGCCCAAGGGAGTTGTCAACGGAATGTTCCAATCGGTTGACGATTACATAGACCTTGACAGCGAGCTGTGGGACGATACCCGCAACGTTATGGAGATATTCAATTTCAGCGGCAAGCATTATGTTATGTGCACCAACGTTACCCCCTTCTCCATCTGCTACTACAACAAGCAGACTATCGAGGAAAACGGTCTGGACGACCCATGGGAGCTTTACGAGCAGGGCAAGTGGAACTGGGACACTTTCAAGGAAATGCTTATGCAGTTTGTTGACCCGGACGCAGAGCATTACGGGCTGGACGGCTGGTATTATCAGAACTCTTTGACCCTGTCAGGCGGCGTGCCTGCGGTGTCCGGCAAAGACGGGGTATTGCAGCTAAATCTCTTCGACCCCGCTCTTGAAAGGACTATGACCTTTGCGGAAGACCTTTACAAAAACGGACTTACCATGGATCTTTCCCAGTTTGACTGGACCGAGCAGCCCCAGTTTATGGGAGAGGGCAAGGAGCTTTTCTATCTGGCGGGTTCGTGGCACACCTATTCCGACCCGACCATATGGGCTACCAAAGTTTCGCCACAAAATATGGGGATAGTCCCCGTGCCTTGCAGCGCAGAGGGCGACCCCTCTTACGGCATAACATGCGAGGGGTATCTTATGTGCAAGGGTGCGGCCAATCCCATAGGCGTGGCAAGGTTTACCGAGTGCGGTCTGGCGTCCGGACTTGACCCGGAGACCAAAAAGATAGGCGATCAGAAAACCAAGGACGATTACGGCTGGACGGACGAAATGCTGGAACATTACGACGAGTGCATGCGCCTTGCAAGGGAATATCCCCTGTATGAGCTTGGCAGCGGCGTTTCCAACGATTTTGACACGATAGTTACCAAGTACGCCACCTATGAGCCTTTCAGAGGCGGCACATACTCCACTTTAAGGGAGGAAGTGGTCAGCACGGCGGAGCTGCTTCTGGGTGAGGTGAACGATTCTCTCAAGGAAATAGCAGGCTGATAAAGCGGGGAAACAGGCTTATTAAGGAAAGACCGCTTGACATAAATTTTTGGAATATATGTCCGAACGGCGTTGCCTTAATATTATCTTAAAATTTCGGAAAGGAAAATTTTACAAATGATAAAGTACAGGAAATTGGCATTGCTTCTGACGAGCCTTTCAATAATGGCTGCGGCGGCGGGCTGCGGCGAGCAAAGCAGTGCACAGGAAAATACCGCCGCAGAGACGGAGGCTGTCACCGAGGCTTCGGGACTTACGGACAAAAGCTACACGTCTTTGTCGGGAGAAAACGTCAAGAAAATAGGCAGGACATATCTTGCCCCGGACGGCACGCTGTGGCTGGGGCATACCGATTCGGGAGTGGAGTTTATGTTTACGGGTACGTCCGCTTCGGTCACATTCACCGGAGATAAAAACGCCCCCACCGAATGGGGCAAGGACAGCTATGCAAGGTATGCCGTATACGTGGACGGGGAGCGGGTCTTCGACGACCTGATGACCGAAGCCGAAAGGACTGTGGAGCTGTGTTCCTTTGATGAGGAAAAGGAAACAAGGGTAAAGATACTTAAAATTTCCGAGTGCGCCAACAGCACCATAGGCATAAAGAGCCTTGACGTTACGGGCACGGGGAAGATAGCTCCCACGGAGGAAAAGGAGCTTAAGATAGAATTTATCGGCGACTCCATTACCTGCGGCTACGGCGTTGACGACGAGGTAAAGGAAAACCATTTCTCCACCGCCACCGAGGACGGCACTAAGACATACGCTTTCAAGACCGCCGAGGCTCTCGATGCGGATTACAGCATGGTGTCCTTCAGCGGTCACGGGATAGTTTCCGGGTACACCACACAGGGGAAAGCCGTGAAAGAGCAGTGTGTTCCCGATTATTACGCTAAGGCAGGGCGTTCCTACGGGGCAAGTGCCGATTTTTCCATGCAGGATATAGACTGGGATTTCACCGCCTTTACTCCCGACATCGTTGTGATAAACTTAGGCACTAACGACGCTTCCTATACCGGCGGCAGTCTGGAGCTTATGCGGGAATACACCGACGGCTACATTGAATTTCTGGGGCAGGTTCGGGAGAACAACCCCGACGCATATATTCTTTGTACTTTGGGGATAATGGGCAACACCCTTTATCCGGATATGGAAGCGGCTGTGATAGAATTTACCGAGGATACCGGGGACGAAAAGGTCGGCACGCTTTTATTCGACGTTCAGTCCGCCGAGGACGGCTACGCCGCCGACTGGCACCCCACCGAGGCTACTCACGCAAAGGCAGCCGAAAAGCTGACGGAGAAGGTTCGGGAGATAATTGGGGAGTGATCGGAAATACCGAATAAATAACCCGGAGCTTCAAAGTTCCGAGGGGCAGTATGTTTTATTGGCTTTCCCTGCCTGCGGCGGGGAGAGCCGTGTATATATAATTTCCCCCGGAACTTTAGCGTTCCGGGGAATTTTATTGCGTTAATGAAAATTTCAGTATTTGTTAATAGAATATCTATTGATAAAATAATTGCGCTGTGTTATAATTAAATTAATGAAAATTTTGATATGCAAAATCCGTCTCGCTTAGTGCGGTCTTCCCTCCGGCCGTAGGCGAATGGGAAAAACTTAAAAATGCACTTCCTATGACCGTTCGCTTGCAAGAAGTCCGTAAATGCACAGGTCGCATAACCCTTGGTTGTTGATGTCCGCCTGCCGTACAGTTCCCTCGTATTTCAAGCCGCATTTTTCCATGACCCGCCCGGAATTGGGGTTGCGGGGGTCGTGCCAAGCGGCGACTTTGTTCACGCCAACCTCGTCGAACATGAAATCCCGCACCGTTCCCAACGCTTCTGTCGTAATGCCCTGCCGCCAGTGTTTACGGCTCAGGCAATAGCCTATGGCGGCTATTTTAAGCCGCTCGTCTATGGGGCGGACAACGGATATAGAGCCTATCGGTCGGTCGGGGTCGTCTTTGAAAGCTATAGCCCACTGATAATTTGCGGGGTCTTTGTAATCCTCCAGCCAAGCCCCGATAACGCTTTCGGTAACCTCAACGCTGCCGTGGGGCTGCCAAGTAAGAAAGCGGGTGACCTCTTCGTCGTTTGCCCAGCCGGCAAACATGGCGGGAGCGTCCGGGAGGGTGAATTTCCGCAGAATAAGGCGGCGGGAGTTGAGGGTGACTGTTCCTTGATGTTCCATGATTATTCTCCTTTTGTTTTACAGTTTGTAATACTAATCCCCATAATTCAATGAGGGATTTGTATAAGGCGGTATTTCCCCGCCTGCGGCGGGGAAATACCGCAAAACGGCTAATCGGGACAATCCACAAACCCAACTTTCCTGTAAGCCTTTGTCATAGTCTTGCGGGAGATACGCTCGGCGGTGCGAACGCCGTCGGTGTAGACCTCTTTGAGATATGCCTTGTCGTTCATAAGCCTTGCAAATTCGGTGCGTACAGGCTCTAAACTGTCCGCCACCGACTCTCCCACGGCAAGTTTGAAGTCGCCGTAGCCTTTTCCCTCAAACTCCCGCTCAATGTCGTCATAGCTTTTTCCGGTGACCGCCGAATAGATAGACATAAGGTTGTTTATGCCGTCTTTCCCCTCGCCGTAACGAACCTGTGTTTCCGAATCGGTGACCGCCCGCTTGAACTTTCTGATGACGGTGTCCTTGTCGTCGAGGATAAGAATGCATGCGTTGGGGTTGTCGTCGGATTTTGACATTTTCTTTGCAGGGTCCTGAAGGCTCTTTATCCGTGCGCCAACTTCGGGTATATATGGGTCGGGAATTTTAAACAGCTCGCCGTATTTATGATTGAACCGCTGGGCTATGGTTCTGGCAAGCTCCAAATGCTGCTTCTGGTCGTCTCCTATGGGGACAAGGTCGGCTTGGTAAAGG
>JAMOZU010000145.1 GCA_023667745.1 Ruminococcus sp. | reverse complement strand
GGGCAGCAGTTCACCGAGGATATGAACCCTTATCTCATCAACTTTTCCGACCCCCTTTGCGGCTTCAACCCCGACGAGGAGTACGAAGAGGGAGTCACCACCCGTGACTTGGGGGATTTTGTGGGCTCTAACACCCATTACTATCTCCCCAAATTCAAGCTGATGAAAATGGGACACCTTAAAATGAGCTTTAACTTCACCGCCCTGCTTTTCCCCGAATTTTACTTTGCCAACAGGAAAATGCCTGCAGCGGCAATTTTGGCTCTTGTTATCCGCACCCTTTTGGGGCTGCCCTCAACAGCTGTGGCACTGCAAACCTATCTGAAAGACAGAAACTTCTATCAGATGTTCGTCACCTGCTTTCCCGCTCTTACCGAGCAGTTCAGGCGATTTGCGGAGATAAATCTTGACACCGGGGCTTTCAATGCCGTTTACAACCTTACCTCCATAGTCTCGGGGTTTTTCGCCGTGGGTCTGGGGCTTTTCGCCAACTATCTCTACTACCGCCATGCCGTGAAAAAATCCGCCGAAATAAAAAGACTTTTCCCCCAAAGCTCCGCCGAACTTCTGCGGGAAAAGGGCGGCACTTCCATTCTGATGACTCTTGTATTTATGGGTCTGTATGTCCTGTCGGGAGCTGTTAGCATGTACGGGACATTGGCAATATTTTGTAGAGGTTAGAAGTTAGAGGTAAGAGGTTAGGTATTTAATGCTCTGCAATTCATTATAAATTTTATATTGCAGGCAATATGGCTTTTCCCCCTCCGTAGGCGGGGAGAAGGTCGTAAAAATCGCAGCAGGAGATAAATTTTATGAACACTTTATTTCACCCCCTCAACATTCACTCCGACAGCAAAGGTCTTCCCTTTGAGGGGCTGGGGGCGATAAGCGCAAACGGCTCTTCCCGTCTGCTCCCCGACTACAAACATCTTCACCCGGATAAATATTGGGACATTCTTCGTCTGCTATTTGACAAGGAAAAGGGACTGGGGCTTACTCTTTTTAAAATCGAAATGGGCAGCGACGTAAACTCCTCTTCCGGGACAGAAGCGAACATTATGCGGACAGCCGACGAGACCCCGGATATTACCCGCTGTGTGGGCATGGAAATTGCGTCGGACGTTAAAACCATTGCTCCCGACGTTACCCTTGATATGCTTTGGTGGAGCACCCCCAAGTGGACGGACGATGCGGACGACCCCTATGCCGCCCGCTGGCGTTGGTATAAAGCCCACCTTACGGCGGCGTATGAGCGTTACGGTCTGAAATTCGACTGCATAAGCGGAAACCGCAACGAGCGGGACATTGAAGGAGACTGGCTTGTTTACCTTAAAAACAAGCTCCTGACCGACAAAGACGTTCCCTATGATTTCTCCTCCATTCAGCTTGTTGCGGCGGACGAATGCGGCACATGGAACATAGCCGATATTATGACCGACCGTGAAGACGTAAGAAACGCCGTTGACATTATCGGCAGCCACTACACCTCCGACAGCACCGACAACACCCGCAAGCTCCAACAGGAACAGGGCAAAAGGCTGTGGTTTTCCGAGGGCAGCCCTCCCATGGGTTACCCCGAAGGAGCGAAACGGTTCAACGGTTCGGGACTGACGGGACTAAGCGGCATTTTGGACGTTGCTGACCGTATCATTACCATGTACGCCCGAGGGCGTATGACCATGTACGAATTTCAGCCCGCCGTCAGCGGATATTACGACGGCGTGTGCTACTGCCATAAGGAGCTTATCACCGCCAACACCCCCCAAAACGGCTATTACCGTGTAAACGGCGGCTATTATATGGCTCTCCATTTCTCCCGCTTTATCCGGAAGGGTTGGCATTTTATTGACAGCGGCTGCTTTGCCGACGGCGAAAGCGGCGGGGACGGTCATTGTATCATCAACGGAACATTCAACTGCCTTTCCGCCGCCGATTTTAACACCGGGGACTACAGCTCGGTTATGACCAATACAACAGACGGCGATATTACCTATAACGTCAGCGTAAAAGGGCTTGACAAAGCACCGTCGACGGTTTACCTGTGGAAAACAAGCAAGGACAGCTATCTTAAAAAGACCCGTGAAATAACTCCGGAAAATTCCGGGGACACCTTTACATACACCGTCACCCTCTCCCCTGACACCCTCGTTACCCTTACCACCCTCGATCTGCCCCCCTTCCCTGAAAATTTTCCAAAACCTGAGGAAAACACCGTCTTCCCCCTGCCCTATAACGAAAACTTCGATTACTCCGAAGACTTCCTCCGTCAGCGGGGCGGCAAGCCTCTTTTCACTACAGATGAAGGCGGCGCATTCGAGGTTGCGGACAAGGGGCAGTATGTCCTTATGCAGAAGATAACCCCCGAACTGCGGGCGGCGGAATGGGGCTATACCCCCGAACCCGTTACCCTTTTCGGGGACAGCCGCTGGTGGAACTGCACCCTTACAGCGGGGATATGCCTTGAAAATACCGGCAATTATAAGCATAATTATGCGGGTATCGGCGTCCGCCACAGTCTCCCCTGCGAAGGCGAGTGGGGAGCGGCTATGCGTATCTACGAAAGCGGACGGTGGGAACTGCGTATTAACAAGAATACCGCTGCAAGCGGTCGTATACAAGCCGTTTACCCCAACGTAAAATACCGTCCTTACGAAGAACATACCGTCTCCATGACTGTCCGTGGGAATGTCATCACCTGCCGTTATTTTAACACCCTCTTGTGCGAGGTCGAATGCGGCGGCGAAACTCCCCTGCCCCCCTCCGGCGGCTGCGCCCTTTACAGTAGCTTTAACAATAATTATTTCACATTTATTAAAGTTACCCCCGAAGAAAATCCCTATATAAACTTCCTCAACAACACCGACTATTCCGTTGAATACACGGGAAACTGGCAGCATGAGAATATGAGCAGCTTCAAAAACTACCTGCGTACCTATTCCAAAGGAACTCCCGGCTGTACAGCGGACATTTCCTTTGAGGGCGGCACAATAGCCCTTGTTGCCCAAACAAACGGCTTTACCGCCGAATTTTCCCTTGACGGCGCACCCGCCGAAATCATCACACGGAAAACTGCCGACTACAGGGAATGCGTATACTACCGAAGCGGACTCTCCGGCGGTAAACATACCCTGCACCTTAAAATAACAGACGGCAGCCTTGACCTTGACGGTATTCTTGTTGAACCGTAAATAAATCAGATGTTTTCCCACTGCCGCAGGCTGTGGGAAAACTTAAAGCTAAATTCCATAACCTCGAAAGGACGGTAAAAAAAAATGAACCCCATAGAACAAATACGGACGGAATTTGCCAACGACCGCTTTGCCACCGAAAACGGCGCAGTTATTGACAAGGTTGCCGAGGGGTACGCCAGATGTTCCCTTAAACTGGAAAGCCGCCATAAAAACGCCATAGGCGGTGTAATGGGCGGCGTGTATTTCACACTGGCGGACTTTGCCTTTGCCGTAGCCGCCAATCACGAGAAAATGAGCGTGGTCTCCATTTCCACCAACATCTCCTTTTTAAGCCCCTGCAAGGGAGACTCCGTGACCGCCGAGGCAAAAATGGTAAAAGACGGCAGAACCACCTGCTACTACACCGTAGATGTCACCGACAACACAGGCAGACTTGTTGCCGCCGTTACCATTACAGGCTGCAAAGTTGCGTGACCTTACCAAACACAAAAAAACCCCCGAACATTTCCAAAATGTTCGGGGGATATTTCCAGCCTCCAGCCTCTGAAAATCCAGTTCCTAGAAGCCAATAACACTAAGCCCGTCAGGCATAAACACTATAATGAACTGCGACACCAGCACCACCGCAATAAGAGCGATAGGATAAGCCGCCGCATAGACAGAAGCCACATCATCCGTCTTTGCCACATTTATAAGCGTGCCGAGAGCTGGAGTAGATGTCATGCCGCCTGTGATACCGCCCAGATTGTTGAACAACGGCAGCTTGATAACAAACCTTGCCACCAGAAAGCCCACAATCATGGGAACGGTAGTCATCAGCGCACCGAACAGGAAATATTTTGCCTCGAAATACTGAACAAAACTTGCCCCGCCCGGAATGCCTGCGCCTATAAGGAACGCCATAAGCCCAAATTCTCTGAATATCTCCAGCATTCTCTTGTCCGGCTTCATATTAAGCGCACCGAAATGCCCGAAATGAGCAATAACGAGAGACGCCAACAGGCAGCCGCCGGTCGTTCCGAGGGAGAACGAGGACGAACCCATGGGAATTTTAATGCCACCCACAAACACGCCTATCACAACGGCTATCGCAAACGCCGCCAAACCGAAACCGTCAATATCGAAAAGCTGCTTGCCTGCGAATTTGTCTTTTCCCGTGTCTACGGAAGCTATCTTTTTCCGCTCCTCATCAAGGTCAGCCTTGCAAATTTTCGGGATAAGCTGTACAAACAGCACCACGCCGATAACACCGAAGAGATACGCAATACCGTGTCCCACGGTCACAATGTCCTCAAAAGAGGAAATTACAGCCGCTGACGCTTCCTCGGGAGTTATTCCCTGCTGCGCCGCATATGCTATCACGTCCGCCGAGCCTGCGCCGTAAACCGAACGCAGAGTGTCCTTTGCCGCCGAAAAAGCAGGCGTAGACGTAAGCGCACCCGAAAGCAGACCCACCGCCATGGAGGTGCCGCAGCCGAAAGCCTTAATGCACACAACCGTCGTAACTCCCCCAAGGATAATGATTATCAGCGACAGCAGCGCATAGGACTTAAAATTTTTCTTTAAACTGGAGAAAAAATTTCCTCCCGCAATAAATCCTACCGATGTTACAAACATTATCAGCCCAAGATTTTCTATTATCTTCAGATAATTTTTGGAAAAGGACGTGGTCGTTCCTGCAAGAGTTATGTCAAGATTTCCCGTGTCCGGGTTGTTTACAAACAGCAGCGCACCCATAAGCAGCGCAACTATGAACACTCCCGCCGTACCCAGAGAAACACCCTTTACCGTTATCCTCCCAAGCAGATACCCCAGACCTGCCACCAGAAACACAATAAACATCAGGAACGTAAGCCCCGTAACGGAAATTATGCCGTTAAATAAAACCATTTGAACCTTTCGCCTCCGTAAAATATGTAAACTATGACAGGGCAATTCCTGCATTTTCCGCCCATATAGAACCCCCGCCTTTTGGGCAGGGGTCTTATTTATATAGCCTATTTAATTATAGCGTATATTTCCGCCGATTAACAGTACTTTCCGTCAAAATTAACACAACTTTTACACAATTTTAAGAATTTGACGGATTTTGCGGATGTCCCACAGCATATACGCCCTTGTGTCTGCTTACGCCTTTCTCGCATAATCCGGCAGCAGCTGAGGCGAAACTTTGTCGGTCTCTATCCCCGCAGACTTCATTTCCTCTGCAAACCTGTTCACATGGTCAAGGGTCAGCTTGCCCACGGTCACGCTGCCGAACTTCGCCGCAACGCTCCTGCCCGCATTTCTCCCGAACACGATAACGTCCAGCAGAGAGTTGCCCATAAGCCTGTTTCTCCCGTGAATGCCGCCTACAGCCTCGCCCGCAACATAAAGGTTCTCAATGCCGCTCATGCCGTCGGGAGTAATGTCAATGCCGCCGTTCTGATAGTGAAGGGTGGGATAAACGAGGATAGGCTCTTTCCTAAGGTCAATGCCGTATTCCATGAACATTCTCAGCATCGCAGGGATTCTCTTTTCAATAGTCCCCTCGCCGTTTTTCAGCTCTATCATGGGAGTGTCCAGCCATACGCCCAGTCCGTCTCCGGTGGAAATGCCCTTGCCCCTCGCCTTGCACTCTCTTATGATAGAGGAAGCGCATACGTCACGAGTCTCCAGCGGGTGCATAAACACCTCGCCCTCGCAGTTTACCAGTTTAGCCCCCAGCGAACGGACTTTCTCCGTTACCAGTGCGCCGAAGATCTGCTCGGGAAACGCCGCTCCCGTGGGGTGATACTGTAGGGAATCCGCATACAAGAGCTTTGCTCCCGCCCTGTAAGCCAGTACAAGTCCGTCCGCAGTCGCCCCGTAATGGTTGGAAGTGGGGAATCCCTGATAATGAAGTCTCCCCGCTCCGCCTGTGGCGATAACAACAGTCTTAGCCTTTGCCACCATAAGCTCATGGGTCTCCATATTCATCAGCACTGCTCCCGCAGCCTTGCCCTCGTCGTCGAGGATAATTTCTATAGCCGCCGTAAAGTCCACCACGGGAATCTGGCGGTTAAGGACTTCGTCACGAAGAGTTCTCATTATCTCCGCTCCCGAATAGTCCTTGCAGGCGTGCATTCTCTTGCGGGAAGTGCCGCCGCCGTGAGTGGTGACCATAGTGCCGTCAGGGCTCTTATCAAACTCAACGCCCAGTTCGTTGAGCCACTTTATGGCGTCCGGAGCTTCGCATACCAGTTTTTCCACCAGCTCATGCTTTGC
>JAMOZU010000144.1 GCA_023667745.1 Ruminococcus sp. | reverse complement strand
GAAATAGACATACTCGTTATCGCCTAGTCCCCTTAAAAGCTCGCATTCAAGCTTCCCGTACTCCAGTTTGTTCCACCCCATATGAGGGATAACAAGCCCCCTATCGGGAATTTTATCCACATAGCCCTTTATAAGCCCCAATCCCTCGCATTCCTCAAACTCATAGCTTTTTTCAAACAGCAGCTGCATTCCGAGACAAATGCCGAGAAAAGGCTTTTTCCTGGCTTCCGTCTTTATGGTTTCGATAAGTCCGCTGTCGGCGAGCATTTTCATAGCGTGAGGGAACGCCCCCACTCCCGGCAGGATAATGCCCCTTGCCGCTTCAATTTCCGCTTTGTCCCTTGTAAGCACGCTGTCAACTCCCAGATAATCCATGGCGTTTTTAACGCTGAAAATATTCCCCGCTCCGTAATCTATTATAGCTATCATAAATTTCTCCCGCCTTTTTTATTTAAGGGTCGTTATTTTCCCCGCCGATGGCGGGGAAAATACGCTTAACAGGTCTTACAGTACTCCCTTAGTGGACAGCACATCATCGCCGCTTATTACAGCCGCCTTTTGCAGCGCATGAGCCAGAGCCTTGAACATAGCCTCGTTCTTGTGATGGTCGTTAGTGCCGTAGAGGCACTTCAAATGCAGAGTTATCCCCGCATTGAAAGCAAACGCCCGCATAAATTCCTCCGTCAGGCAGTTGTCATAACTTCCCGTACCCTGATTGGCAAACTCGCACTCGTACACCAGAAACGGACGGTGGCTTATATCAAGGCAGCAGAATGCCAGACTTTCGTCCATGGGGATATACGCCTCGCCGTATCTTGCTATCCCCCGCAGGTCTCCCGCCGCCTCTTTAAAGGCAAGCCCCAGGGCTATCCCCGTATCCTCCACCGAGTGATGACCGTCCACATACAGGTCTCCGCTCACGGTAACGTCCATGTTAAAGCCCCCGTGAAAGCACAGAGCCGTCAGCATATGGTCGAAAAAGCCTATCCCCGTGGAGATATTGCATATCCCGCTGCCGTCCAGATCGAGCTTTACGTTTATCTGTGTTTCCCTTGTTTTCCGAACTATCTCTGCCTGCCGCATATTTAATCAACCTTTCATATTTTTTGTGCGGCTTTTCTCCCGCCTGCGGCGGGAAAAAAGCCCGTATGAGAGTTTTTATACCGGAAATCACTTATTCCGTTTCCGCCAAAATTTCCTTTAACGCCGAAAGGAAAATTTCGTTTTCCTCTTTTGTCCCCGCCGTCACTCTTATGCAGCCCCCTATCCTCCGCACGGCTATGGAATTTTCCTCAAGTTTCCCGCATATCTCCTCGGATTTTGAGCTTTTGAAAAATACAAAATTCGTCACCGAATCGTATACCCTCTCTATCTGCCCGAAATTCTCCGAAAGTTCCTCCAGAGCCGCCTGCAAAGCCTTTCTGCTTTGTACCGTCTCCGCCGTATACTCCGCTATCATAGGCTTATTTCTGAGAACCGCACACGCCGCCGCCTGATCGAGGGTACTGGTGTTATAGGGGGACTTTACAGCCTTTAACGCCGCCGTTATCGAAGGGGATGCCACCGCAAACCCCAGCCTTGCCGCCGCCAGTCCCATATTTTTCGAGCATGTGCGCAGGACTATCAGATTATCAAATTCCGTCACCCTGTCAAGAACGCTCTCCCCCCAGAAATCCATATAAGCCTCGTCCACTATCACAAGGCAGAACACATTTTTGAGCAGCTTTACTATATCCTCCCTCGGCACTCCCAAAGACGTGGGATTGCAGGGGTTGGAGAATATGACAGCCTTTATGTCGTTGTTGTTGCAGTAATCCGCAACTTTGGAGACGTTCACCCGCAGGTTCTCTTCCTTTTGCAGGGTCTTTACTTTAAGCTCGTTCATATAGCCGTAAAAGCCGTACATGGAAAAATCGGGCGACAGGGTAAGCACGTTGTCCCCCTTTTCGAGAAACGCCCCAAGAATAAGGCTGATAAGCTCGTCCGAGCCGTTCCCCGCCGTACACATGGAAGCGGACACGCCGTAAAAATCCGCAAACGCCCTTGTTACCCGCTCCGCAGAGGGGTCGGGGTAACGGTTGAGTTCTATCTCCTTTATCTCCGCTAAAATCTCGTCCCCCAGTTTATCCATGATATTGTAGCAGGACTCGTTGGCGTCCAGCCGCACCTTGCACGTCCCCTCCACCGGAACGTACATATCAATGCCCTTCAGCTTTTTTGTAAGTTCGTATGCCATCAGCCGTCCTCCTCGTCAAAGCGTATCTCCACAGCCCTTGCGTGAGCTGTAAGTCCCTCGCTGCCCGCAACGGTGACTATATCCTTTTTCGCCTCCATTAAAGCGTCCCTTGTGTAATAAATAAACTGGGAACGCTTAACAAAGCTGTTTACCGACAGGGGAGAGAAAAACCTTGCCGTGCCGCCTGTGGGGAGAATGTGATTGGGTCCTGCGTAATAGTCCCCCAAAGGTTCGGGAGAATACCGACCCATAAACACCGACCCCGCATTGTTAAGACAGCCGAGATATTTCATAGGCTCTTCCACCTGAATTTCCAGATGCTCCGGAGCTAAGGAATTTGCAAGGCTTACCGCCCTTTCCATGCTGTCAAGGACTATCACAGCCCCGAAATTCTCCAGCGAGCTTTTTATAATATCCTTTCGTGAAAGGCTCTCCACCTGCTTTTCAAGCTCCTCGATCGTCCTGTCGGCTATCTCAACTGATGTGGTGATAAGGATTGCCGAAGCTAACTTGTCATGCTCCGCCTGGCTCATAAGGTCGGCGGCAAGGTAAACGGGATTGGCGGTCTCATCGGCAATAATAAGAATTTCACTTGGTCCTGCTATGGAGTCGATGTCCACCGTGCCGTAAACCATCTTTTTGGCGGTTGCAACGAAAATATTCCCCGGTCCCACCACCTTGTCAACTTTGGGGACAGTCTGCGTTCCGTAAGCCATAGCCCCTATCGCCTGCGCTCCTCCCGCCATAAACACCCTGTCGACCCCCGCTATCGCCGCCGCCGTTAAAATGTCGGGATTGGGCTTGCCGTCCTTGCCGGGAGGGGTCATCATGATTATCTCCCCCACCTCCGCAATTTTCGCCGGGACAACGTTCATCAGCAACGATGAGGACAGTGCTGCCGTCCCCCCCGGCACATACAGCCCCACTCTGTCAAGCCCCCGAACTCTCTGCCCCAGAATGCAGCCGTTTTCCATAGGGTCGATAAAACTCTGCTCCTTTTGCCTGCTGTGAAATCTGCTGATATTTTCCATGCAGTTAAGGAGAGCGGAGGTAAACTCCTCGTCGGCATTTGCCAGTGCCTCGTTTATGACATCTCTCGGCACCTCGTAATATTCCGGCAGCCTGCCGTCAAATTTCAGGGTATATTCCTTTACGGCATCGTCCCCTCTTGTGCGGACGTTCTCCAGAATATCCCCCACTATCTCGGAAATTTTCCTGTCGTTTTCGCCATTGCGTTTTTCCACTTCTTTGAGAAATTCAAGCTCGCTTTTGCCGTCTCCGATAATTTTTCTTACAATTGACATATACAACATTCCTTTTGATTTGAAATTTTTTACGCTTTTCCCCAAACTCCCCCGCCGCTTTACAAACGGCTGTGCAAGGCAATTTTCTCTCTCCGTAATCAAGAGAAAAACCTGAATCGGCAATTCATTAACTATTAACTATTAACTATTAATTATTAACTATTAACTATTCTTTCTATCTCCCCTATAAGTCCCTCTATCTCCTTTTTCCGCAGTTTAAGGCTTACCATATTGGCAATAAGGCGGGCGGATATGGGGCAGATGTATTCGTAGACCTCCAAGCCGTTTTCCTTTAAGGTTGTCCCCGTTTCCACAATATCCACTATGGCATGGGACAGCCCCAGCAAGGGCGCAAGCTCCACGCTCCCCTCTATCTTCACAATATCCACGTCCATATTTTTCTTTTCAAAAAACCCCCTCGCCACATTGGGGTATTTCGTGGCAATGGTGCGTACGTGAGTTCCCTCGTAAAAATCCTCCCCCTTTTTCCCCGCCAGAGCGAACCTGCATTTCCCGAAGCCTAAGTCGGACAACTCGAAAAACTTGCCGTTCATCTCCATAATGGTGTCCTTCCCCACCACCCCCATATCGCAGACCCCGTTTTCCACATATGTAATAACGTCCGCCGCCTTGGCAAGCACCACTTCTATCGAATCCCCCACGGGAAGTATCAGCCTGCGCCCCTTTTCATGCACTGCCGAGCAGTCGTAGCCTAACTTTTCAAGCAGCGCCACCGTGTCCTTTTCCAGTCTTCCCTTTGTCAGAGCTATCCGCAAAGGTCTTGTTTTATTATCCATTTATATATTCTCCTCCGGCAGGAAACCCCGCCAACTATTAACTATTAACTCCCTTACCCCTTCACCCGAAACTATATCCACTCTCCCGATCCCCTTTTCCTTCGCATGCTTCACAGCCTCCTCCGCCGTATCGCATACGGCATATTCGGCTTTTATCCCCTTCGCCGTCAGCTCCTTTCGGTAAACAGCCGCCGCCGCTTCAAAGCCGTCCTCGCCGAACACCAGCACATCCGCCGCCTTCGGGAAAAAGCTCCTCCTTTTCATCTCCGCCCTTGCCACAACGTCTGCATTCACCGCAAATCCCGCCGCAGGCAGAGCCGTTCCGAACTCGCCCAGAAGCCCATCGTAACGCCCCCCCGAAAGCGCAGCTTCGCCGCAGCCCTCTATGTAGCCTTTTATTACGATCCCCGTGTAGTAATCCATTCGGTTCACAAGACCCAGATCGACGGTTATTTTCCCCTCGTAGCCCATGGAGATAAGTTTCTCATACGCCCCTTTAAGCTCCTTTAACGCCGCCATGCCGCCCTCTCCCGGGTCAAGTGCCGCCGCCGCATCAAAGGTCTCCTCGCCGCCGAAAAGCCTCGGCAGCTGCTTTAACGCCCTTGTGGTCTCGTTTTCTCCCATATCGTCCAACAGATCGTTTAAAGCGGGATAGTTTTTCACTTCGATAAGACCCCTTATATTTTCCGCCATTTCCCCATCGCAGCCCAGCTTTGCCAAAAGGGACTTGAAAAAGCCTATATGCCCCAGTTCAAGCCTGTAGCCGCCGGTCTCGAAGCTCTCCAGTACTTCCAGCGCATTTGACAGCACTTCCAGTTCAGCCCTTGCCGAACCCGAACCGATAAGCTCTATCCCCGTCTGACGGAACTCGTCGCTTCTCCCCCTCATAACAGGCTTGTTCCTGTAAATGCTCTGACTGTAGCAAAGACGTATGGGCAGTTGCTGACCCTGAAGCCTTGTAGCCGCCATTCGGGCTATGGGCATAGTGGAATCCGGGCGCACCACCATAAGCCGCCCCTTGTTGTCGCACAGCTTGTACAGCGTTTCCTGTGGGAAATATCTTGACTTTCTGTCGAACACATCGTAAAATTCCAGCCCCGTGGTAATGACCTCGGAATATCCCTTGTTCTTGAATATTCCTTGAAGCCGTTCCTCCACCGCCCGCACAGCGGCGCACTCCTCAAACAGCAGGTCTCTTGTCCCTTCGGGGGTTATCAGATCGTATCTTTTCATATTACTCTCCTAAAATTTTTATATTGACTTTATCGTGTTAAATCATTACCGTATTACCATATTATTATAATAACGCAATAAAATATATTTGTCAAGACGGAAAAAATTTTTTGTGACATTCCACCATAAATTAGATTTAAATCTCCGCGTCATTGGCGATAATCCACATTCGGGAAACAGACGGATAAAGGTTGTTTTAATGACATATTCCGCTGCGGAGAATTTTTCCCGCCTGTAACGGGAAAGGCTCGGAGCGAAACTTCAATCACTTATTTTCATCCTTTTACCGCACAAAAATACTCTTCACATCATTAAAGGTCACCGCCAGCATCAGCAGCATCAGCAGAGCAAATCCCACGAAATGCACCATTCCCTCCGTTTCGGGCTTCATGGCCTTCCTGCGGACAGCCTCTATTATCAGGAACACCAGCCGCCCGCCGTCCAGCGCAGGCAGGGGCAGGAGATTGAATATCCCCACGTTTATGGTAATAAGCATTCCCATATCCAAGAGATAGCCTATGTCAAAGCCTATGGTCTGTGCGCTTTCGGTTATCACCGACACTATCCCCACAGGTCCTTGCAGGGTGTTCAAGCCGTATTTTCCCGAAATAAGGTCTTTAAGGGACAGCAGTATCAGGCGGCTGTAATAGGCAAATTTGTTCAGAGCCTGGGGCAGCAGGTCGGCGGCGGCAAGTTCCTTGCCGTAAACATAAAAGTCATACCGCAGCATTCTTTCCCCCGTAGCCTCGTCCACCGTCAGCTCAAAAGGAACGCTTTTAAGCTCCATAACGCCGCCATCCCGCTTTATCTTAAAGTCAAGATACCCGTCCTCGTCATTCTTCAATTGATAGATAATATCCCCCGCATTGAATACATGCAAACCGTTTACCTCGGTTATCTCGTCGTACTGCCGCAGTCCTGCCGCCTCGCAGCCCGAACCTTCCACCAC
>JAMOZU010000143.1 GCA_023667745.1 Ruminococcus sp. | reverse complement strand
AAGCCTCACGGCGTTTGAGTGAAAAAGCCTCACGGCGTTTGAGTGAAAAAGCCTCACGGCGTTTGAGTGAAAAAGCCTCACGGCGTTTGAGTGAAAAAGCCTCCACGGCGTTTGAGTGAATTATTAATCGAGAGGAGAAATATACATGCGTGAACAATTGGAAAACATTATGAAAACAGCAGGAGAGGAGCTGGCGAAGTGCAGCGACCTTAAAGTTATGGAGGAACTGCGGATAAAATTCCTCGGCAAAAAAGGCGAGCTTACGTCCATATTAAAGCAAATGGGGGGCTTATCCGCCGAGGAACGCCCCGCCATGGGTCAGCTGGCAAATTCCGTCCGGGCGGACATCGAGAAAAAGCTTACGGAAAGGGCGGAGTCCCTTAAAGCGGAAGCCGCCAAAAGGAAAATGGCGGCGGAAACGCTGGATGTTACCCTCCCCGGAAAAAAGCCCCCCCACGGCAGACTTCACCCGCTGACAGCGACCCTTGAAGAGGTCAAGGAAATTTTTCTCGGCATGGGCTTTGACGTGGTGGAAGGGCCGGAAGTGGAGACCGACCACTATTGCTTTGAGGCTCTCAATACCCCCAAGCACCACCCCGCCAGGGACACGCAGGACACTTTCTATATCAACGAAAACGTCGTCCTGCGAACACAAACTTCCAGCGTCCAGATACGCACCATGGAAAAGCGCAAGCCACCTATCCGCATAATCTCCCCGGGGCGTGTCTACCGCTCGGACACCGTGGACGCAACCCATTCCCCCATATTCAACCAGATAGAGGGACTTGTTATCGACAAGGGCGTTACCTTGGGCGACCTGTACGGTACGCTTGAGATACTCATGAAAAAACTCTACGGCGAAAAGGCGCAGATCCGCCTGCGCCCCCACCATTTCCCCTATACCGAGCCTTCCGCCGAGGTCGACCTGATGTGCTTTAACTGCGGGGGCAAGGGCTGCTCCATGTGCAAAGGGGACGGCTATGTTGAGCTGCTGGGTTCGGGCATGGTTCACCCGAAAGTGCTGGCGGGCTGCGGGATAGACCCGGAAGTTTACAGCGGATTCGCTTTCGGCATAGGGCTTGAACGTATTACCATGGGGCGTTATAGCATCAACGATATGCGGCTGCTTTACGAGAACGACGTGAGATTTTTGAATCAGTTCTGATAGGAAAGGCAGGGTGAGCCGTAATGGCAAGGAGTATTGTTTACAAGGCTTTAAAGCCGAAACGTTGGCTGTTTTGGCTGAAGATAGTTCTGACCGTATGCTGTTTTTCGGCGGCGGCAGCTATGATAATTGCGGCGTGCTCCGAGTATGCAGGCAACGGGGATTACGGTTCGCTGGCAGGCGTGGGGCTTGTATGCACAGGGCTTGCCGGGGTGATAGCGGTAATGGTGATAAAATCCCTTAAAAACGAGAAACGCTTTATTGACAGCAGGGAACAGCTTCTTGCAAGCCTTGGAAATGGGGAACTCCAAAGGCTGGAAGAGGAAGCGGCGGGGTCGCCCAAATATTTCGGCTGCATTTATCTTTTGTCGGAATATTTCTTTGTCCCCAAAGCAAGTCTGCTTATAAGATATACGGACATAGGCAATTACAAGAGCATTTACCATTCCACCAATGGCATGCCCGATGGGGTGTTCGTGGAAGTATACGACAAGGCGAATGTGAAATGCCGCTTTTCCGTGAACAAATGGCGTGAATACCAAAGAGACTACAACGGCTATATGAGCGAGCTTGACAGGAGAATGAACGGAGGAGTGAAGAGGGAGAGGGAGATGAATGGTTATAATCCGGTTAATAGTTAATGGTGCTTATGCAGGGCGGCTTTTCCCCGCCTTCGGCGGGGAAAAGCCTTAAGTAAAAGTAATTGCGGAGGTAATATAAAATGGATCTTTCAATGAGATGGCTTTCGGACTATGCAGATGTAAGGGGGCTTGACATAAAGGAATTTTGCCATGGCATGACCATGAGCGGGTCTAAGGTGGAGACTTATCTGGAAGAGGGGAGCGAGATTTCCAAGGTAGTTGTGGGGAAGATTTTAGATGTAAAGCCCCATGAGGACTCGGATCATCTGGTGGTGTGCCAAGTGGACGTGGGAGCGGGCGAGCCTGTGCAGATAGTTACGGGCGCACCCAATATAAGAGAAGAGAATGTGGGAGACCTTGTCCCTGCAGCGTTGGACGGGTCAACTCTGCCGGGGGGCGTGAAGATAAAAAAAGGCAAGCTGCGGGGAGTCGCTTCCAACGGCATGCTCTGTTCACTGGGGGAACTGGGGCTGACGGTGCATGATTTCCCCTATGCAATAGCGGACGGTATCTTTATATTAAAGGAAGATGACTGCGGGAAAGCCCTTGTCCCCGGAATGGATATTAAAGAAGCGATAGAGCTTAATGACACGGTGGTGGAGTTCGAGATAACCTCCAACCGCCCGGACTGTATGTCCGTCATCGGGCTTGCAAGAGAGGCGGCGGCGACTTTCGATATTCCCCTTAATATAAAAACCCCCGAATATAAAGGCTGCGGGGGAAACGTGAACGAGTACCTCAATGTCAAAATCGAAAATGAAGACCTGTGTTCGAGATATATGGCGGGAGTGGTAAAGAACGTTAAGATAGCCCCCTCGCCCCTGTGGATGAGGGAGCGGCTGAGGGCAAGCGGAGTACGCCCCATAAACAATTTCGTCGACATAACAAACTATGTTATGCTGGAATACGGTCACCCCATGCACGCCTTCGATATCCGCTATATCAAGGGAAATTCCATAAGGATAAGGAACGCCGCCGAGGGGGAGAAGATAACCACTCTTGACGGAGCGGAGAGAACGCTCAAATCGGATATGCTTGTAATAGCCGACAGCGAAAAGCCAGTTGCCGTGGCGGGAGTTATGGGGGGAGAGTACAGCGGGATAATGGACGATACGGTCGACGTGGTGTTCGAGGCGGCGTGCTTTGACGGACCTTCCGTAAGAATGACCGCTAAGGCTCTGGGTATGCGCACGGACGCTTCGGCAAGGTTTGAAAAAGGGCTTGACCCGAGAATGTGCGAAATTGCCTTGAAACGTGCCTTTGAACTGGTGGAAGAACTGGGCTGCGGCGAGGTCGTAAGCGGCATTATCGACTGCTCCAACGGGCGGGACACACAGAAGACAGCCCCCTTCGACCCCGCATGGATAAACCGTTTCTTAGGGATAACCCTTTCCTCGGAAGATATGGAAGCGTATCTTAAAAAACTGGAGATAACCGTTAAAGACGGCGTTGCCTACGCTCCCCCCTACCGTATCGACATCGAGTTCAAGAACGATATAGCGGAGGAAATTGCAAGGCTCTACGGCTACAACAATATCCCCGGAACGGTCATAAGAGGAGTCGCAAGCGGGGAACTTACCGAGCGGCAGAAATTCGTTAGGAAGATACTGCGGACAATGACAGGACTGGGAGTAAACGAAATTGCAAGTTTCTCCTTCGTGTCCCCCAAAGGTTTCGACAAACTGCGGCTGCCCGCCGACAGCAAACTGCGGGAGACGGTCAATATAACCAATCCCTTGGGCGAGGATACCTCCGTTATGAGGACAACTCTGCTCCACAGCATGTGCGAAACATTGGCAAGGAATTACAATAACCGCAACCCGGAAGCGGCTCTTTTCGAGCTTGCAAAGGAATATCTTCCCCAAGGGGAGGAGCTGCCCGCCGAGCCTCAAAGGCTTTGCATAGGAATGTACGGCAAGTATGATTTCTACAGCATTAAGGGGATAATCGAGGGACTGCTGGAAGCGGTGGGGGTAAAAGATGCGGAGTATGAGCCCTGCGGCGGCACTTCCGAGACCTTCGGGGAAGCCCCCGCATTCCACCCCGGACGGTGCGCAGAGATCTTCAAGGACGGCAAAGCACTGGGCATTTTCGGGGAACTTCACCCGGAGACCGCCGATAATTACGGCATAAGCGGCATAGGCGCAAGAGTGTATGCGGCAAAGATAAATATAGACGAGCTTATGGCGGCGGCGCAGGATAAGAAATACAAGCCCCTGCCCAAATTCCCCGCCGTTACAAGAGACCTGGCTGTGGTATGCGATGAGAATATCCCCGTGGCGCACCTTGAAAAGGCGATAAAAGAGGGCGTGGGAAAAATTCTGGAGAATGTGAAGCTCTTTGACGTTTACAAGGGACAGCAGATAGAAGAGGGGAAGAAGTCGGTGGCATTCAGTATCAGCATGCGTTCTCTTGAGGGGACGCTGACGGACGAGCAGGCGGACGCCGCAATGAAGAAAGCGTTGAAGAAACTGGGAGAATTGGGAGCGGAAATTAGGGGGTAGTTGAAAAATTGCCGCTTGCAAAGCGGAATGACTTACAAGAGCAGCAGATTCGTTCGTGGGTGACCGGGGGCGGAGATATGCCCCCATGGGGGAAACGGGTCAGGGAGTGCTTGCGGCTTGCGGTCTGCGGAAAGTTCTCGAAAAAATTTCACGGAAATCAATTTTTGAGAAATGCGGTATTTTTCCCCGCCGCAGGCGGGGGAAAATACCACGGCTTATAATGATATGCCCGAAAACAATTTTTTGAAAATTTTTGAAAAAGTATTGACAAACCGGGAGAAATAGTATATAATATAAATGATGGAAGTGGTGCGCTGCTTTCATTAGTGTGGCTGACACTTTAGGGGCACGCCGGAAACGGCGGGGCGTATTCGAAACTCTGATTTTATGCCGAATGGCGGGTATTTAGGAGTTGGTCGGCAGAGCGACTATAAAAATCAGCCGTTTTTGAGAATTAAGCCAACAGTTTTGCTGTTGGCTTTTTTGTATTTGATCGTATCGGAAAATTTTCAAAAAAATTTTGAAAAAGTATTGACAAATCGGGAAAAATAGTATATAATATAAATGGTGGAAGTGATCCGTTCGCTTTCATTAGTGTGGCTGACACTTTAGGGGCACGCCGGAAACGGCGGGGCGTATCCGAAACTCTGATTTTACTGCTACTTGAAAGTATAGTAGTCCTACGTTAGGAGTTGGTCGGCAGAGCGACTATAAAAATCAGCCCTTTTGAGAATAAAGCCAACAGAACTTTCTGTTGGCTTTTGTATTTTGAAAAGAGGAATAGCTTTGTCAAAATTTGTATATAATTATCCGACAGAACAGTCGGCATTGGATAGAGTTAAAGCGCAGCAAAAGGTATTTGAAAAAAATCTTATCGGTAAGACTTTTTTGTTTACTTATTTGAATAATCAAAATTTAATCCGATTTAAAGAAATTTCATTTTCACCCAACAACTACTTACATCTTACCGGATTGGATTATAAAAACAGACAAACGTTAAAACGCAGTGGTGCAGATGTTAGCAGAACATACTCTATGGAATTTTATGAGCGTTTGCAAAATAATGACCCTGAATTAATTAAGGATATATCATTTGTTAAAGGTTCCACTGATGAGGAAACAAATTTAATATTTACATATACACAGCATAAACTTGATAATCTTTCGCAGCTTACTGCAATTGCAAATAAAGCAGAGAAAATCGGACGAACAAAGGATGGCTTTAATATTATTATAAAAAGGTATAAATGTTCGATTGAATTTCTCAAAGATGAGAAAGACAAGGATAACAATATATATCACCCTATATCGTTAAAGTACGGTGAAGCAACGATAGTTGCAACCGATATATGTCCGATAGTTGCCATATTTTCCAAATCCGAAGGACAGCCGAACTACCAACTGAAATACCTTAACGCTAAGGTAAAGCTCGGCAAGAAATATTTTGAAAGAGAGCTTACAGATAAACTGTCGCTGTCCTCATTTGAAAACCCGAATGTTAAGTTCAACATTGCTAAGCTGGAAGAGATTAAAAGGATTTTCCTGCTTTCCGAGGAAAAATACATGTCTGCCCAGCTGTCCGGAATATCTTAACTCCGCAAAGCATTTCACATCAACAAAAGGGAGCTGTAAATCTTTATGAGGTACACCAAAACCAAAATAAAAAGAAGCTCTGATAAAAGCGAGATTCGGAGGGACAGAGCGGTGACGTTATCGGTGATACTGTGTACTGCCGCGGCGGTCATAGCGGCGGCAGGAGGATATTTTGCCGAAAGGGACGGCGGGGCAAGTATGCCCGTGATTGCCGATATTTCCGAAACTATCGGCTATGCGGATATGGTAATAGAGGAAACAACGGTTACAGCTGCCGCCGAAACGCACGCCGAGGCTCCCGTCACCGAAAGCGATAACATTGACAGCACCACAAGCACATCGGCGGAAACATCAGCCGACAGCGGGCTTGTGAACATCAACACCGCTTCTTTGGAGGAGCTGGAAAGCCTTTACGGCATAGGCGAAAAGCTCGCCGCCGCCATTGCGGAGTACAGGCAGGAGCAGCCCTTTGAGACTATAGAGGACATTATGAAGGTAAAGGGGATAGGGGAGAAAAAGTTTGAGAATATCAAGGACATGATAACCTGTTAGGGACAATGCAGTTGTGGAATATGCTGTAAATTTGAGGGGTATTGCGGCATATTCCTGTAATATCCGACAAATCTCAAAATTTTTCAAAAAACCCCTTGACAATCGGGAAAATATATGTTA
>JAMOZU010000142.1:4763-6602 GCA_023667745.1 Ruminococcus sp. | reverse complement strand
AAACGAACAGTCCGCTCAACATCAACTCTGCTGCCGCAAATGTGTATATATCCCTGTTTTCGGAGCTTTTCCGCCGCACCGTTACTGCTTTCTGCAAAACTGCCGTCACGCAGTTTTTCGGGTATATCGTCTTTCTTCCCGCCCAGCAGCTCGTATAAAAAACGGAATCCGTCCTTATCCATTATGTAAGAGATGAGCATACTTTTCACTCCTTTTGCCGAAACGTTCCTTGAACTCGTTTTTGTATGTCCTTGACATAAAAGCCGCCGAGCCGTCGTCAAACTCCACCGTCAGAGAACGGTAATCCGCCGAAACTATCCTTGAAAGATTAACAACAAAGCTCTTGTGTATCTTCATAAAATATTCCGGCGCATTGCCGGCGATGGAATCCAGCGTATCGTAAAATTCAAACTCCTGCGTATCTGTCCTGACAGCGATTTTCTTGCTCCTGCTTTCAAAGTAAAGTATCTTTTCATAAGGCAGGGAATATTCCTTGGCTCTTTGCCTGAATCTGAACATTTCAAGGTCGGTATGTTCGGCACCGCTGTTTTTATGGTCGGCATATAATTCGTCAAGGAGCATTTTCACATCAGAGATGTTCCATGGCTTTATCAGCAGCCCGGAGGGACTTATCCCCGGAGTGACAGCCTTTCTGAAATCTGCCGCCTTATCGATAAGAACCACAATATAATTTCCCCTGTTCAGATTCCTGAATTTTTTTGAAAGCCCCTCGGTATCATTATTCAGCGGTATCATATACACCGCAGCGGAGGCGGGTATATCTTTTTCGGAAAGGTAATACACATCGGCGTCATAATTTCCTTTCATCAGATACCTGAAACACATGTCTCCGAGTTCGGAAAAAACACCCGCTCTTTCGCCGCAAATGTAAATGTCAAGCATTGCAAATTCACTCCGCTGATTGTCCGCCGGGGACAAATATTTTTACATTTCCTCCATAATTCGTCATACCCATGAAATGCTCGTCGGGTCTTGACATCTGTGACATTGTCATGGAAACATCCACAACTTTCTGTTTATCGTATCTGCCTCCGAGATGTATCGCCTGTTTGTGTTCGGTAAAATACCTGCAGGCAGTCTGATAGTAATTCTGTCCGTAAACAGTGCTGTCAAATCCCGCAATGAAATATATCCCCATACCCTTGCCGTTTTTGAAATAGGTTTCGGATATGGTGTGCATATTCTCTTCATTGCCGCTGTCATAGATCATATTGATAAACTCGTTCATGCTGTCGATAAAAACGAATATCCTTTTATTGCTGCCGCAGATATGCGAAGCAAAATCGCCGTCGGGATTTTCGGCAAGAAATTCCTTTTTCAAAACCGCCCTTTGATGAAACGGCTCTCTTAATGCCGCAAGCATATCCGAAACGGAAGCCTTGTCACGGCATATCTTATCCGCATTTTCAAGCGGCAGCTTTATATCCTGTTTGAGTTTTACGCAATAGATATAGCTTTCCGCCTGCCTTGCCGCATACATCAGATTGCCCAGAACAAGCGATATGCCTCTTTCGTCCGCTCCGCTTACCGAGTAGCAGAACATATCCGTAAGACTTAAACCGTAAACGGAAATATCATCCGTGTCATATCCCACGGGAATGGCATTTTCCGAATGAGCATTCTCATAAAACTCTCCGTAGCTTTGAGAAAGCGGAAGAACTTTTACCTTTTCTGCTGCCTGTAAAGCGGCGTCTCTGCGGTTTACCCGTTCGATAATTTCCGCAGTAACGGTATGCCTTTCCGATTCGCTTGCGCCTCGGCAGGGGAGTGCGGTCTGATATTCAAGCAGCCTGCCGTCGGAAAGAATAAGACCTCTTC
>JAMOZU010000142.1:0-4753 GCA_023667745.1 Ruminococcus sp. | reverse complement strand
GAATTTTGAGGCATAAATTCCGCCGTTATCCCCCATGCCTCACGGTAATCGGATTTTTCACTCATAATAAGCGTGAGAGTGTTGACAAAATTCTGCTTTACCTTATAGCGTATATCATTTAAACTGTTAAGAGTTATTATCAGCTGTATGCCGTATTTTGCGCAGTCACGGCTGAGTTTTGCAAAATCCTCCGCAAGCTCCGGGTACAGCTCGTTAAAGGAAAAGTAATTATCTATAAATACCAGACAAAGAGGCAATGTATTATTTCTGACATACTCCGTATAGCTGCCCACATTCTGCTTATTAAACAATTCCTTGCGGCGTTCAAGCTCGCCGAACAGGAATTTGAAAAGCCTTGTTACCGCCTCTTTATCGTCTGAAAATGCGACAAGACCGCAATGCCTTGCGCCGCCGAACATTTTAAGAATCCTGCTTGAAAAATCAAGGATATAGAATATGACCTTATCGCAGCTGTAATTTTTGATAACGGAGGTTATCATTGTCTGGAGCGTCGTTGTCTTTCCTATCCCCGAAAGTCCCGCTATAATAAGGTTTGAACATTCCGCCAGGTTTACAGCGGCAGGATATTGTTTTTGCTTTTCGGGGTCGTCGATAATTCCGAGAACAGCGGTCACTCCGTCCGAAGGCAGGGGATAGCCGTTCATTACATCATCAAGGAATATCTCATCTGAAAGTACGGGCATCCATAACGCCCTTGCCTTGTTTATACCGTTGTCTCTGCAAATGTCTGTAATGTAATCTACCGCCGCTTTAAGCTGCTTTACGGTCTTGCTGTCCTTGCTCTGTCTGTGTTCCCTTGTTACAGCCGCCGTTCCGTCAATATTCATCATATAAAGTTCGGACTCGGAGGACGTACCCGCCTCTTCACGGGGAATATAATCTGCCCCCGAATAGCCCGTCTGGAACTGTTCGAATATCTCATCGTTGCCTATTTGAAGATATGCTCTCCCTGTCTGCGTGAGGTACGCCGCTTCCGGACGTTTGAGCATACCTATACTGTCCTGCTTGTCCTGTACCCGCAGACACAGCTTGAAACGGGCGTTGCTCCATATCTCATCATCGACAACGCCGCCCGGTTTCTGGGTCGCAAGGATAAGATGAATGCCGAGACTCCGCCCCACTCTTGCCGTGGAAACAAGTTCTTTTATAAATTCCGGCTGTTCTTTTTTCAGTTCCGCAAATTCATCGGAAATTATTATAAGATGAGGCAAAGGCTCATCGGCAGTGCCTTCCCGATAAAGACGTATATATGCGTCAATATGATTGACCTTGTATCTGTTGAATACAGACTGGCGGTATTTTATCTCACTGCGTATGGAAACAAGCGCACGCCGTGTAACATTGCCGTCGATCTCCCCCTCATCGTTCCCGCCGCTGCCAAGGTTGGTTATCATACCCGCAATATGAGGCATTCCCTCAAATGCAAATGCCATGCCGCCGCCTTTGTAGTCAACAAGGATAAATGCGACTTCATCGGGGTGGTAATTTAGCGCAAGAGAAATTATAAAAGTTTGCAGCGTTTCCGATTTGCCCGACCCCGTAGTACCCGCCACAAGTCCGTGAGGACCGTATTTTTTCTCGTGAATGTCAATATACACAGGCTTGCCGCCAACGCCTATTCCCACAAAAGAACGGATACCCTCGTAAACTCTGTTTTCCTTGTATCTTTCGATGAGATTCCACTGCTCCGGTTTTCCTATTCCGAGCATATCAAAATATTCTATAGAATTGGGTATTTCTCCTGCGGCATATTCCCGTACCCTGAATCTGCTTATCTGTTTGGCAAAATTTTCCGCATCATCTGCGGAAATGCCGTCCATTCTTACTCTGTCGCTTTCTCCCCGTTTGCTGCTGAGAGTATAATATCCGGAGAAATCCTCATCGCACTGAACAATGCTGCTGCATTCATTGGGCAGCTTATCTATGCGCTTGTAAGCCAGAATAAACGTAAATCCTATTTTCCCGGCTATGGGCATATACTTTTCTATGCCGTCTCCGTCAAATATATCACGGTCGGAACAGAACACGATATAATGAGGATAAAATGCACTTTCCCTGCTGTCCTCACCCAGTTTTTCAACACGTCTTCTGAGTATTTCGTCAATATGGTAAAGCACATTACCGTAGGAGATACGTTCCTCTGCAACAAGGCGCAGTTTCATATCCTCCGAATTGACATGAGGCAGCCACCTTATCCAGTCAAACTCCCTGTTCTCCTTTTCCTTGAAAAATGCAGCTATTCTCACATCGGTGTAGCAATGAAGTGCGGCTGTCTGCACAAGTATACTTGCCGCCGTTCTGTTGACAAAGCCGTTTTCGCCCAGCATTCCAAGTATTCCCATGTTTTTCAGCGGCAGTGTGACCACAGCGTCACGGATAAATTTGTATTTTTCAAATAACTTATGAGGAAGTTCGGACATATCGTCTTTAAACAGCGAAAACCTCTGTTTCGGCACGGACAGGTGAGAAGAAAAATCAACATTTCCCGTGCCGAGACGTATACTCAGAAAATCATCGTGATTTATGTTCCTGTTCCATAAAAAACCCGTGTCCCTTGAAAGTCGGTTCACCATATCCGCTGTTGATAAAAACTGACCTGTAAGAACACTGTTGTCGTAATTCTGTTTATCCTTTATCAGCTGCTGATTTTTGAGTATATATTCCTTGTATGCGGATATGCGAAATTCCTCATCTTCTTTGAGAGTCTTATTGTTATAAACATAATGAGCGACAGCCCAGCCGCCAGCAACCAGTGCGGACATACCCACAGAGGCGATCATTCCTATATACGACCTTGCCCCCGAACCGCCGTTCATCTGGGAGTTGATATATGTAGACATGAGAATGGGCAGCGGCATTGTTACGGAAGGACCAATGATAAAAATAAGGGGCTGATTTCGCTGTCTGTTCGGTGCGGGAGGCGGCTCTATCTCCAGAACATCGTCAAACAACGGCTCGACAGTTCTCGGCGAACGCAGAAACATATGTTCATCGGTACTTCTCCGTGCGGCAGAGTAAACTCCGTTTCCGGCAGAAAGCCTGCAAACCGCAATATCCTCTCGGTTTATGGCAATGCAGTCTCCCAAAAATACAATTTTAAAACCCACCATTGATATAATATCAAACATTTCAAGCTGTGTTTCCCGCTCCGCTCTTTCGCCGTTTATGTACGAGCCGTTGCGGCTT
Organism: Ruminococcus sp.; assembly: GCA_023667745.1. Taxonomy (GTDB): domain Bacteria; phylum Bacillota; class Clostridia; order Oscillospirales; family Ruminococcaceae; genus Huintestinicola. The sequence continues at coordinate 1,546 of JAMOZU010000142.1, read as the reverse complement.
ATATCTTTGTATACCCATATCCCGCCGTTGTTTTCAAATACTCCGTGAGACGTGCTTATGTATCTGCTGTCAACAGCAATGTCGCTGTCGGAGTCTTTTCCTATCTTTATAATATTCCTGTCCTTGATACTGTATTTTACGAAATTTGTAATATTTCCCGTTATCTCGTAAACCATGATAACAAAGTTATACCGGGCATTATGCACCTTAATTATATCTCCGTCAGCCAGCATGTGGTCTGTAAATTCATTGCCGGCAACGGACATACTGTTGCCGCTGTCCGAATGGATAGTCCATTTATTGTCAAATACTTTGAGTTTTATTCTGCATTCCTCGGCAATATCGGACAGATCGAGACATATCACCCTGTTGTTTTCGGCGGGAAGAGGCCGTTCCGTAACCTTTTCAAGAAAATTTATGTATAAAGTAAATCTCGCCATTTTAAGCCTCTCCTTGAATTTATTTTTTTATCCGACCAATAATAAATACAGGCAAGTTCACATCTTATGGACTTTTCCGTTTTACAAATTCCCGTAAATTTATTATTATATTGTCAGAAGCAATGATGTACCTTCGCAAAAATTAACCTTTTGCGATAATGTACTCATAACCCATTTATTCACCGGCAATTCAACTTTTACATCTACGGCAAATTTGACGGCATAAAAATCAAGCTGCAAGCCTGTCCGAGAACAGTTTCATACAAACTTTCTTCCGCTCCATTGACGAATGAACATACCTGTTCAGAGTTATCTGAACATTGCTGTGACCGAGAATTTCCGAAAGCGTCTTAACGTCAAATCCCAACGCAATACAATTTGTGGCAAACATATGCCTCAAAGCGTGAAAATTCACATAAGGCAATCCCGCCTTTTTCAGCACGCTCTTGAAACGGTACTGCATTGTCCGAGGCTCAACAAGTTTTTTGCTCCCCGACAACAGAAAGCAATCATCAGCCGCCCGAACCGCTTTGAGATAAGGAATTATGAATGCAGGCAAGGGTATTTCCCGCTTTGAACTTTCGCTTTTTGGTGAAGTAACAATTAGCTTCGTACCGCCCCCTTTTTTCATAATTCTCTGAACAGTGCCACTGACGGTCAAAATACTTTTTTCAAGGTCAATGTCCTGCCACCGCAGGGCGCACAATTCGCCGATACGAAGCCCCGTTGAAGCCGCAAGCAGTATACCGGTATTTGAACCGTTCGGATTTTTCAGTAGCTCTTTTTTCATTCTTGTTTGCTCGCTGTCTGTAAGCATTTTCTTCTCCGATTTGTCCCGGCTTTTCGGCATAGTTACGCTGTCTATCCTGTTAGCATAACCATAGCGTTTCTGTGCGAATTTAGCCGCTGATTTTATTATCAGAACAATGTCCGAAACATACTTAGCCGACAGATTTTCGGCTAATTTCTTTTCGATAAATTTGTTTACGCCGTCCGCAGTCAGCCTGTCATACTTTTCACCGCCAAAGTACGGTATTATGTGCTTTTTCAGCTTCATTTCATAGTTTGCAAGAGTGGTTTCCTTGACCTTGTTCGTAACATTGGCA
>JAMOZU010000141.1 GCA_023667745.1 Ruminococcus sp. | reverse complement strand
GCCCGCCGCCGCCGCCCTTATGGGGAACGACCGTGCAAGCAACTTTATGAGCCTCGGCAATGCCTTCGTTTACAGTGACAAATTTACCTATATCTACATTCTCAAAGGCTTTTTCACCTTTCCCGACCTGCCGCTTGAATCGATGTTCGAGGTCTCCGACAGTCTCGACAGCGGGTCTGTATCGGCGTTTCTCCCCTTTGTCTCCGCTTCGGGAGTGATAGCCTATATACTCATGCAGAAAAAGAAAGAAGCCCTGCAAAAAGACCCCCTTGTTATTATCCTTGCCCTGTCGGTGATAATGATGTTTGTCCCCTGCCTAAACGGGCTGTTCACCATGCTCAATGCCCAGTATTACGCTCGCTGGTTCTTTGCGCCTGTGCTGATAATGTGTATTATGACGGCTATAGCGGCGGGGGAGGATATTGCGCTGTTCAAAAAGACCTCCGTCCCCTGCATGATAATTGCGGCTCTGTTTATCGGCGGGGCGGTGCTTTACATTAAAATTTCCGGCGAGGGGGACATAACAAAGGCTGTTATTTCGGGGGTCATACCCATTGCCTGCCTTGCACTGCTGTATTCCTGCCTGTCCGACGAAAGTTTAAAAGACAATCAGGCAAAGCTCAACGCCGTTACCGGGCGCACAGCCCTTTCCTGCCTGCTGTTTACGGCTTTTACCATAGCGCAGGGGAAGATGACCGTTGACAGAGAAATGCAGAGGGAATATATAAACGTTGTTTTTCGGTCGATAGACGAGGTTGAGGAGCTGAAAGCCTCCGAGCCGGATTTTTTCCGTGTGGAGATGTGCGAAAACTACACCAATCGCAATCTTATGTGGGGCTTAGGCTCAAGCAGCAGCTTTATCAGCACCGTAAATTCCTCGCTGTCCGACATACATTGGGCGTTGGGCTTTCCCCGGGGAGTAAATACCCATATCCCCTTTGACCATGCAGCCTACCGCAGTCTTACCTCCGTGAAATATTACTTTGACTCGCCTTTTTACGACGACGAGGGCAAGCGTGAGCCTTTTCCCATTCTGGGAAATTCCGTTGAAGCGTTTGAGACAGCGGGGGAGATAGGCGTTATGAACCTTTATGAAAACAACTGCTATATCCCCATGGGATTTACTTACGATATGTACATTTCCCCCGAGGAGCTTGAAACTGTGGACGCCCGCATATACCGCAGTCAGGCACTTTTGGAGGCTGTCGCGCTGACAGTGGAGCAGCAGGAGAGATTTTCCGATATTATGGAGCATTATGATATTTCCCAATGTGATTACGATTATGACCGCCTTTGCGAGATAGCCGCCCAAAAGCGGGAGACCGCCTGCCGTGATTTTTACACCGACAAAAAGGGCTTCGGAGCTGTTTTTGAAAACCCCGGCAACACCGACAAACTTGTATTTTTCAGCGTTCCCTTTGACGACGGCTGGGCGGCTTTTGTAAACGGCGAACCCGCCCAAATCGAGCGGGTGTCCTATGGGTTTATGGCGTTACGCTGTTCCCCCGGTGTTTCCGAGATACGCTTTGACTATACCTCGAAACCGCTTATCTACGGCGTTTGTATCAGTATCGGGGGACTGGCGGTGCTGGCGGTTTATACGGCAGTTTGCAGGAGAGTCGGCGGGAAATAAAAGCGTTAGTTTATATTAATACTAATTCTCATAATTCAATGAGGGATTCCCATTGTCTGCGGCTGTGACCGGTATATGTCATTGCGTTCGGAGAACTGCCGGAGACAACAAGCAAGTGCCGTTTTTAAGGAATGTCGGTTTCCGCATTCGGTTTTGCGGCTTTCCGGCCTGCAGAGGTTTACAATTTACCCACCTCAATATCCCTGTGGCTTATTCTTGCCCTAATATTTTTCTCGCAAAGAAACCTGAACATATTCTCCGCAAAGGTAACGCTCCTGTGCTTTCCGCCCGTACAGCCGAAAGCTATTACAAGGGAAGTCTTTCCCTCGCTCCTGTAAAGGGGCAGCAGAAAGTCCACCAGCTCCCGCAGCCGCTTTTCCAGCTCCCTTGACTGGGGAAAGCTCATTACATAGTCCCGCACGCAGCTTTCCTGTCCGGTGTGTTTTTTCAGATCCTTTACATAAAAGGGATTGGGCAGACAGCGCACGTCAAACACAAGGTCTGCCTCCCTGCACATACCGTATTTGAACCCAAAACTCATTACCTGCACTGACATTCTGTCGTCGGGGTTGTCCATAAAAAGGTCAACGACCTTTTCTTTAAGCTGTGCCATTGACATATCGGAAGTGTCTATGTAAAAATCCGCTGCTTCACGTATCTTTGACATTATCCCCCGCTCCATGGTGACAGCTCCCTGTATGCTGCCGTCGCTGCGCTCATAGAGAGGGTGCCTGCGGCGGGTCTCTTTGTATCGCTTGATAAGCGTTTCGTCGGAAGCGTCGAGAAACAGCACGCCCACTTCCTTTGAAGAGTTTTTGAGATATTCGAGGCCCGCCGTCAGTTCATCGAAAATGTCTTTTCCGTCTCCGCCCGATGAACTGCTTTCGGCGGCAATGCCTCTTATGTCTGTGACTATTGCCACCTTTTCCATTCTCGACTGGAAGCACACGTCCGCAAATTTCGGTATCAGCTGAGGGGGGATATTGTCTATGCAGTAATATCCCATATCCTCAAGAACGTTTACGGCTCCCGATTTTCCCGACCCGGAAAGTCCCGTGACTATCAGAAATTTCATTTTATATTCACCCCTATTGATTTACGGCTTTTTCCCGCCGCAGGCGGGAAAAAGCTTACAAGATCATAAAGCATTTGCCCTATCTTATTATTTCCGGCTCGCATTCAAGTTCATAGCCGGTCTGCTCCTTTACCGTCTTTTGAACATGCTCGATAACAGCCCACACGTCATTGAAAGTCGCACCGCCCGTGTTGATGACAAAGCCGCTGTGCTTTTCGCTGACCTGCGCTCCTCCCACAGTAAAGCCCTTTAAGCCGCACTGCTCGATAAGGGCGGCGGCATACGCACCCTGGGGACGCTTGAAAGTACTTCCTGCACTGCGGTATTCGAGAGGCTGCTTTAAACGCCGCTGGGCGGAAAGCTCGTTCATTCTTGCGCCGATCTTTTCCTTATCCCCTTTTTGGAGCTTGAAGCAGACTTTGGTGATGATGTCCTTTTTGCCGCTGAATATGCTGTGGCGGTAGCTCATATCCATTTCGGCGGCGGTGAGGGTATACTCGTTCCCGCTGCTGTCCACTGCCTGCGCCCACTCGATAACGTCCTTTATCTCGCCGCCGTATGCGCCTGCGTTCATATACACAGCCCCCCCAACTCCAGCAGGAATGCCGTAGGCAAATTCAAGCCCCGTAAGACCGTTGTCTCTGGCGCAAAGGCACACCGCCGACAAAGCCGCTCCCGCCTGGCATATTACCCTGTCTCCCTCGGAGGTTATCTCGTTCATCAGTCCCCCCGTGTGGAGAAATACCCTGTCTATATCGCAGTCGTCCGCCAAGATGTTAGACCCCCGCCCTATGACAAAATAGGGGATATTCTCGCCGTTTAAGAATTTTACCGTTTCCCCCGCCGCTTTGCCGCCGGAAAGTTCTATCAGGATAGGTATCTTTCCCCCCGTGCCGAAGGTGGTAAAATCACGCAGCATTGCGCCTTTGACATATTTGCACCCCAAAGCCGCCGCCATGCCGCCCAATGTTTTCAATTGTGTATCAGTCATTATAAGATAGCTCCTGCAAGAGGCAAGAGAATAAGAAGCAAGAAGCAAGAGATTTGCCCGCTGCTTGTTTATTATGTCTGACCTCGTTATATTCAAATTTAAATCGGAATATGCTGTAAACCTTTATTTCAGGCGGTGTTTTCCCCGCCGACGGCGGGGGAAAACACCTAAGATCAGCAATCCCGCAAGAGGCAAGAGATTGCCCGCTGCTTTATTACTCCCGGCCTCGTTATATTCAAAATCGTTTGCCGCATGTTAGTCGGTAATTCCTTTATTATTATGCGGTTTGCACTTATTATTATTTATTAAATTTCAATCGAATATATGTTTTTTTCTGTTTATCCGTTGAAGAAGTTTTTCACGGTCAAAGTTCACCACAAGTCTTTCGGGAAAATCAAGCTCCCGCAGAATGCGCAGGGAATTGTCGAACTTCCCCACCGCCGTAAAGAAATGTGCGTCGCTGTTTATTATTACCGGAAGCTCCAGACGCTTGCATATGGGAAGAAGCTCACGGTAAAGTCCCTCGGAATTTTTCCAAAGGATAGTGCTTTCGTTTATTTCAAAGAGTTTGCCGTTCTCCTTGAACGCCGACAGAACAGCCTCACGGTCATATGGGAAACTGTGAGTAACAGGGTGTCCGATTACATCCACAAGGGGATTTTCCGATACGCCTATGTAGGCGGCGGTGTTCTCCTCGGCAGTTCCCGGAGTCATCATGCTGCCGTGAAAAGAGGCTATCACCCAGTCAAGGGCGGCACACTCGCTGTCTGGCATACTCAGCCGCCCGTCAAATCCGACAATGCTCGCCTCAACGCCGTAAAGCAGCTTTACCCCGAAAAGTTCCCGAGGGATAGCCTTGTGAAGATTGTGAAAATGCCATATATGCGGACCGTCCGTGTCGCCTGCGGCATGGTCGGTGATCGCCAGAAACTCCAGCCCCGCTTCCGCCGCCGCCTGCGCCATTTCCTTTACGGTGGAGTAAGCATGAGTGGAAGCTACGGTATGCGCATGGAGATCGGAGAGAGAATCCATTTTGCGATGCTCCTTTAGTTATGGTGGGAATGTTCACTTCGGGTAGGAAGGAAACAGGTTCCTGCAATAATCGGATTATGCGTTCAAAAAACGGCAGCCGAAACTCTAACCTCTTACCTCCAACCTCTAGCCTCTAGTAAATATCCCATTTTTTGACGGTATCCTGCCGTTCCATTTCGAGACCCAGATTGTCCAGCAGCTCCTGAGCGGCATTGTAGCCCATTTTCTTCTGACGGTTGTTCATAGCCGCAACCTCGAGAATGACCGCAAGGTTACGTCCGGGCTTTACGGGGATAGTGGAGCAGGGGATCTTTACGCCCAGAATGGAGGTGTACTCGCTGTTTACCCCCATACGGTCGTAGACCTTTTCCGAATCCCAAGGTTCAAGCTCAACTATCATATCTATTCTTTCCGTCATCTTTACAGCTCCCATACCGAAGAGCCTGCGGGCGTTGACAATGCCTATGCCGCGAAGCTCAAGGAAGTGACGGATATTTTCGGGGGACGAGCCTACCAATGTGATGTCGGAAACACGCCTTATCTCCACAGCGTCGTCCGCTACCAGCCTGTGTCCCCGCTTTATCAGCTCCACAGCCGTCTCGCTCTTTCCGACGCCGCTTTCGCCCAGTATCAGCATACCCTCGCCGTACACCTCGATAAGCACGCCATGGCGGGTTATTCTCGGAGCAAGGTGAAGATTTAGGTATGCGATAAGGGCGGACATAAAGCCGGAGGTGCTGTTATTGCAGCGCATAAGGGGAACCTCGTACTGCCTTGCAAGTTCAAGCATTTCCGGGAAATAGGGCAGCTCACGGGTAATTATAACTCCTGGGATATGCTGGGCAAAGAGCATCTCCAGTATCTCTTTCCGCTGTGTCTCTTCCATTGTAGCCATATAGGCAAATTCCGCCTTGCCCACGATCTGCAGCCTTTCGTTGTTGAAATATTCATAAAAGCCCGACAGCTGCAAGCCCGGACGGTTTATCTCGGTTTCCGCCACTATCAGCTTGGAAGAGTCCATAGGCAGATAGATGGTCTCAAGGTGAAACTCCTCTATTATTTCCTTTAGCGTAACGGTATATTTTTTTTCCGCCATGACAGGTGTTCATTCCTTTCGTGTTTTTGGGTATCGGGGAAGTACTGATTTAAGGCATTTTATACTAATCCCCATAATTCAATGAGGGATTTGTATTACCTGCCTATGTCAGGGAAAATGCCGCCGTGCACAGGCATTTTTTTAATTTGCAAATTAAAAAATATGATTTGGTCAGCAGTTCCTTTTTTCGTTCATTATATGTAATGTAAAAACATACATATATTAATTATACACCTTTTAAAAAAATTTTCAAGGGGTAATATGTAAATTATTTTCGGAAATTGAAGAAATTTTTGAAATATTTAACGAAAGCACTAAAAATCCGGGAAAAATTTTATACCGATTCCCATAATTCAATGAGGGATTTGTATTATTGCGCAAATGTGACGGCGGGGGACTTGACAGCGAAAAGGAAAAAGCGGGAATGCGTTCCTTTGAAAAACGCTCCCGCCGCTTTATACAAATCCCTCATTAAATTATGGGACTTAAGCCGCCGCAAAAATCATAAATGAAAATTTTTTGCGGCGGCTTCATCTCCATAATTCTAATGAAATCCTTCATAATTCTTTTGCGTTTCTTCCTGTCCGGCTCTTTTTCCAAAGCCGAAATAATATCCGTTAAATTCCCCTCATTTTCCGGCTGATTTTTCAAAGCCTCGGACAGGGAACATATCGCTTCATATTTTTTTGATTTTTTCATATTCTCACTCCTCATTCGTAAATCCCACAAGAATGCCCCGTAACGCATTTTACCCTCAAAAGGTAAAAAATCCCCACCCCGCCGTTTCCGTTAAATTTTAAAGGCAATTTAAAGCGATTTAAAGGTACTC
>JAMOZU010000140.1 GCA_023667745.1 Ruminococcus sp. | reverse complement strand
AAAATCTCCGCCGCCGTTTCAAATTCCTCCTCGGCGGTGTATTTTCCCTTTGCCATAGCCGTTGCCCCCTTGCCCAGAAGGAAAGGCGTGTTGGGCATTACGATAACGGTTTTCACTTGGGGAATAGTCTGCTCTGCGATATACTCTTCCGTTATCCCCGCGGCAATGGAGATAATAACGTTCTCCCCGCCGACATGCTCCTTTATTGCCGGCAGCACCTTATCGAATACCTGGGGCTTTACCGCCAGCACAATATACTTGCACCCCCTGCAAATCTCTCCCTCGGAAGCGGCGGTTTTCACGCCCTCTTTTTCCAAGGGGGCAAGCTTTTCCCTGTCCGGGTCGAATGCCGAAACTTCCGCATTCCCCGCTTTCAGCAGACCTCTTATTATAGCCCCGCCCATATTGCCCGTGCCGATAAATCCTACTTTTATTTTACTCATTTTAAAATTCATCTCCTGTATGACTTTTGCCGTTTACGATTAATGGAATATTTTTATTATAGCACTTTCCGGCGGGTTTGTCAAGGATAAATTTCGGGAACGTTTACGGGATTTTTTGTCAGATGAAGCCGCCGCAAAAAATTTAGCCTTATGATTTTTTGCGGCGGCTTAAGTCCCATAATTCAATGAGGAATTTGTATAAGTACCTGCGCCCTTGACCCGCCCCATAGTGTGTCGTTACTGCCCTTGTGAGACTTTCACGACAGTTGCTGCGTTGCTTCCGATCTCTAATCTTGCTATCTCCTCTCCAATCGCTTTCTCCACCCCTTTCACCTCTTCTTCAAACTCCCCCGCCGTCACCCGCAGCGCACCGCTGCCTAAAATTATCATCTGCTCCGCTCCGTCCGATGTCGCCACCCGCACCTTATGTTCCCTTGCCAGTTCCCCCGACGCTTTCTCGATATACATATCCGCCGTCTCCGCCTCTTTGGTGTACACCACCTTCACCCCGCATACCTGCTCGGTCTCCCGATGGTTTCCCTTGACCTTGTATGCGTCAAAAACAACTATTACGTTGTTTTGCTTGTACCCCTGATAGTTGCAGAGTATATCCACCAGCCGCCCCCTTGCAAGGTCAAGGCTGTCCGCCGCCATTTTATTAAGCTCGTCCCATGCGAAGATGATGTTGTAGCCGTCCACAAGCAGGTATTCCTTCCCCTTATACACAGGGCTTTTCATTCTTTTCGGGTAACTCGTTTCCTCCGCTTTTTTGTCCCGCCTTACCCCCTGCCTCGGGTCACGCTTTATTTTCCCGTATGTCCTCTCGAAAACTTCCATAAGCTCCTTGTCGCTGTAAAGCCTTTCCCCGAAGCTCACTGACCTTTCCGATGACATGACGGAGACGTTTTCCCGATATATTCCCCCGTTATCGCACCCGGATATATCGGCTTTTTCTATCTCCATGTGCATTCTCCCCGCCGCCTCTTTCCAAGGGACGTTGACCCCCGCCCCATGGCTGCAAAATACGCTGTCGGCGGGATTGTCAAGGTCGCTTTCAGGGTCGTAGCCTATGGCTGTTATAACGCTTTCCGCTTCTGCGGCGTCCCCATATCCTCCGAACACAAGGGAAACTTTCGCCCGCCCCCCCGAATAAGCCGCCGCCTCTCTCTGGTAATTCCTCATTTTAGAAACAGCTCCCCGCCCTTGTATCACAGCCGTTTCTCCCATATTTTCCGGGGCGGAAATTTCAGCCCCCATTCGCTCAAGGTCGGTCATCGCCCGCCCCACGCACTCCCTCGGAACGCTTATCCGAAACTCATACCAGGGCTCCAGCAGCCGCATTCTTGCTCCCATTAACGCCATTCTCACCGCCCTTAACGCCACCTGCCTGAAATCTCCCCCCTCGGTGTGCTTCAAATGCGCCCTGCCTTTTATAAGTGTTATTTTAACGTCCGTCAAAGGCGAGCCTGTCAGCGTTCCCGAATGCTCCTTGCTTTCAAGGGCAGATAATATCAGCCTTTGCCAGTGCCGCTCCAGAATATCTTCCGGGCATACGCTTTCGTATACAACGCCGCTTCCCCTTTCGGCGGGGGATATTTTAACATGAACTTCCGCATAATGCCGCAAAGGCTCGTAATGCCCCACGCCGTAGACATCTCCGTCAACCGTTTCTTTATAGGCAACGCTCCCCTCGCCGAACTCTATCTCTTCCCCGAACCTGTCTTTGTAAACTCCCTTTAAAATCTCCGGCTGAATATCCCCCATAAGCCGCACGCCTATTTCGTTTATATCCTTTTTGTAGCTGACTTTAAGGGACGGGTCTTCCTCTTCAAGACTCCGCAGACGTTCCAATACCGTATGCTCATCGGTGCTTATCGGCAGGACTTTGTAATACAACGCCGCTTCCAACACAGGGGACATCTCCCCCCCGCAGTTCCCCTCGCCTATCCGCTGACCCGCATACGCAGACGGCAGACCCTCAACGGCGCAGACCTGTCCCCCGAAAACCTCCTCCGGGCAACTGTATTTTTCCCCCGAATACACCCTTATCCTGCCGACCTTTTCCCCCGGGAAAATCTCGTCCCTTACCCTAAGACTTCCCCCCGTTACCTTTATATGGGCAAGCCGCACGCCCTTTTCCCTTGTTATCTTGTAGACGATACCCCCGAAACCGCCGCCGTATTCGGGGGCTTCTGCGTATCTGCCCAGCACTTCCAGGAATTCCCCTATCCCCTTGTGCTTTAACGCCGCCCCGAAACAGCAGGGGAATATGAGCCGTTTTCCGACAGCGTCCCTTATTGCCTCATCGCTGATACTGCCGCTTTCCAGATACTCGTTCATTATCCGCTCATCGGCGGCGGAAATATCTTCCGTCAGCTCTCCCCCGTCACGGCTCGGTGAAAAATCCGCCGCCCTGTCCGACAGCCGCCCTTTTATCATATCCATAATTTCCTCCCTGCCGTAGGGGGAAATATCCATCTTGTTGACAAAGAGAAACAGTGGGATATTATACCTTGCAAACAGCCGCCAGAGGGTCTCCGTGTGGCTCTGAACGCCCTCTGCGCCGTTTATTACCATTATCCCGAAATCCATTACCGACAGCGCACGCTCGGTCTCCGCCGAGAAATCCGCATGACCGGGCGTATCCAGCAGGGTATAGCTCCTGTCCCCCCAACTTATGACCGCCTGCTTCGAGAAAACGGTTATCCCCCGCCGCCGTTCCACCTCGAAATTATCCAGAAACGCCGTCCCCTTATCCACTCTTCCCGCCGTCCGCACCCCGCCGCATTCATACAGCAGCGCTTCCGCCAGCGTAGTCTTCCCTGCGTCAACATGAGCCGTCAGCCCTATAACCATTCTATCCATAGTAAATAACCTTTTTTAAGGCAAAAGCTGTCTGCTCATGCTGCCCGTCCTGCCCATATGCACGCCTTTTGCCGTTATTTTTATTATTCGTTAATTTAAGGAAACACTGATTATTTCGCTTTTTAAAATACAATCCTTTTTGTAGGCGGCTTTTCCCCCGCCTATGGCGGGGGAAAAGCCTGAAAAGCCTTAAATCAGCACCCGCAAATTTGCTTACAATATAATTTTACAGTATCGGGGGGAAAATGTCAAGAAAAAATTTGTGACACCGCCGGTGTCACAAATTTAAGAACAGGCTTTTCCCCGCTGTAGGCGGGAAAAAAGCCTTAAATGTATTATTTCCTCTTTGTGTCCTGCTCCCAATCCTCCATATCCACGTACTTTTCCGCAATGCGGGCAGCCCGCTTCCTCTGCTCGCCGATATATCCTGCCGTTTCGGGCATTTCAAGGCATTTTTCTTCAAGCCATGCGAGCATTTGGTCATACCCCTCCCGGGACAGCGGGAAACGTTTATTCAGAACGTCCTCCGCCTTGTCAATGCACATTCTCCCGCTCCACACAAAGGCGTCCAGTTCTTTTTCCCCCTCTTTGGGACGGCGGGGAATGACTTTGTAATTAAATCCCCTGCTGTCAAGGCTTCCCGAATATATCCCCCCCTCTCCGAAAAGGAAAAACTTCGGTATCTCGAATAATTTTGACGCGGACGAACCCATGAAAAAAGACCTCCCGTTAATACACTCATATGCCGTTAGGCTTTTGGAAAATACCTTAAAATCATCGCTTCTCCGAACTTATTAACCGTATAATCGCTTCCGTATAAATAACAATATCATTTTTAAACTCCTCAACGCCGATAAACTCGTCCGCTCCGTGCATGTGGTTTTCGTCGCTCCACTCGGCACCGAAGGCAACGCCGTTTTCGGTGTCGTGAACATATGTGCCGCCGCCAATGGCGATACACTTGCCGGGAACGCCCGTGAAATCCTCATAGACCGATAAAAGCGTGCGGACAAGCTCGCTGTCTTCATCGGCGGCGTGAGGCTCGCTCGCCATGACCGCCCTGCCCGTCATACCGCAGTCGGCGGCTGTTCTCCCGAAAGCGGCAACAGTCTCGGCAGCGTCGACTATGGGGGGATAGCGGCAGTCAAAGCCCGCTGTAAGGGCCTTTCCGTCAAAGGTCATGCGGCTCATTACAAGGGTAAGATTGCCGTTTTTCTCGTCGGTGAGCTTCATTCCCGCATATTTTCCCTCGCTGTCCCCATAGGGGAATTTGGCGGCAAGCCGGCGGAGAATGTCTTTCGCACCGCCCTCAAAGGGAAGTCTCGGCAGCAGCCCCACCAAAGCGGTAAGAGCATTGTTTCCTTTTTCGGGAGTTGAGGCGTGCGCTCCCCTGCCCCGGGCTGTGATTCGTGTAACGCCGTTTTTATCCTCCGCCGAAAACACTATCCCCTCCGGAGCATACCTGCTTGCAACACCGCAAACCTGCTCGGCGGAAAATCCCCTGACTTCCGCAAACGCTTCTTCGGGAACGGCATTATACGCCCCCTCCGCTTTTATCGACAATACAGTTTTTTCCTGCGGCGGCGGCACACTTGCCGTCATATCATACCGCACCATTCCCTTTTCAACGGTTATTACCGGGAAACAGCCGTCCGGAGTGAACAGCATGGGCGGAAACGGCTCTTTCGACGTGTAATACTCCATATCCGACGAGCCGTTTTCCTCATTGCTGCCCAATATCAGCCGCATGTTCCGTTTAAGGGAAATTTCCCCTTTTTTAACGCTGTCGCTTATTATCCTCATGGCGGTAATCACCGCCGCCGCAGGGCCTTTGTCGTCTATAGCTCCTCTGCCGTATATCCTGCCGTTCCGTATGTCGGCTGTGAACGGGTCGCTCTGCCATATCTGACCCTCGGCGGGGACAACGTCCAGATGAGCCAGTACGCCAAGCTCCGGTTCGGCGGCGCAATAGCTTTTGTCAAATGAAGCGGTAACGGCGTGTCCCCCGAAATTTTTCACCGTAAATCCCGTATTTTTCAGATACTCCGCCGCAAACTCCAGCGTCCTTGCGCATTCCCTTCCGTATGGGGCGTTTTCACCGTCAGCGTCGACGGCAACGCTTTTGAAGGATATGAGCTTTTTAAGCAGATCGATACCCTCGTTTAAATATTCATCGGCTTTTAAGGCTGTTTTGCTTATCATATTTACCTCCGCACGGTTTTCTTTTACAGCACACGCAGACAATGGGCAGATGACAACAGGCATGCCAAAAACCGCTATGCCTTAACGGCAGACTGCCTTTCCATATCGGCTGCAAGTTTTTTGACTTCTTCGAGAGAAATTCCGTTAAGCTCGGATATTTCGTCAAAGGAATATTTGTTCCTTTTGAGCATATTGACAGCAGTACGCCTTGCCTGATCTTTTCTTCCAAAAGCCTGCGCCCTGTCTTTTATATCTTCCATAATCTGACACATACCATCATTACCTCCGTTCGTTTCCCGCTGTAATTTTCGCAAACGGCAAACGTCAGTAACACAAGCTCACGCCTTAACAGCTATGCCCTGCCTTTCTATATCGGTAGCCAATTTCTTGACCTCTTCGAGAGACAACTCGCTGTACTCGGCGATTTCTGCTACGGAAAGCCGATTCTTTTTAAGCATATTGACAGCAGTACGCCTTGCATGTTTTTTTTCTCCAAACGCTTCTGCCCTGTTTCTCATATCTTCCATAATCTGACACATATCATCATTACCTCCGTTCGTTTCCTTTATCGTGTGCGCCCGCTCGGCGAGAGGCTGCAAAAGCATATCCGAGGGCTTTTTGCACTTGAAATCGTGAACCAGTCTGCCCATAAGGTCATCGCCCTTGTAATTGCCGTTGACATATACAATATGCGAATCATCGCCGAAAGGGATATGCCCCAGTTCGTTTACGGTGCGGTCGGCGGTGTACAGGGAAAGTCCCTTGCCGAAATAGTCCCCGGATGTAAAGAATATCACATACGTTTCCGGAAGCTCCTCATAGTCCTCATCGGTAACAAGACTGTTTCCGTCAATAAGACTGCTGTAATATCTCGCCCGCTTTGGGTGCGCTCCGTCCGAGCGGCTCTGCACTTCGATATTGTACCGTGTCCCCTTGTCGTCGATGGCGTAAATATCCAGTATAGACGAATGTCCCTGTATATTTTTCAACGGCATCTGCACCTTTGAATCGGTAACGTGCAAATCGTCCCGCTTAAGTATGATGTTCAGCACATATTCAATAAGCTGCGGCTGACCGTTGAAAAACGCCGTCATATACGTGTCGTCCATCAAGCGGAACTCCGCTATCTTTTCAAGCATTTCTTCACGGGTGATAACTCCGC
>JAMOZU010000013.1 GCA_023667745.1 Ruminococcus sp. | reverse complement strand
TATGCAAATACCGCGCAGGATACGCTTGTACACCAATATGCGGATTTTTCGGATAACACCGAACTGTATGAATTTACTTTGAAGGACGTTATCGGCATTAACAAAAAACTGCTCGGGCGCAGCCGCAGTGATTATCTTTGCATTCCCTGCCTTGCAGAGTACGCCGAAGCCTCGGAAGCTCAGCTTTGGGACATGGTACACGATTTCAAGGAACAGGGCTGCGAATTATTCGCATAAAAACCGAAACGGAGGCAATGCAATGAATAATAAAACATATTTACAGCGGCTGACAGATGAAAACATGGAGTTAAAGGACAGCATAAGCGATATTACCAACCGCCTTGCCGTCATCATTTTTGAAAATATCGGCGAAATGCAGTTTCATAAGAACAAGGAGCTTTGCGCCGATATTGCAAGGGAACTGTTCAGCCTGATCGACAGCTACGGTGAGGACTGCCTCAGTGCGGAAGTTCGGGAAATGTTCGCTTGCAAGACAGGCGTAAGCCTTGACGAATAAACTATAAAATACGGAGGAACAAGAATGCACACACTTTTATTTCGAGGAAAACGCCTTGATAACGGTAAATGGCTCACGGGCAGCGAGACATATGTCCGTGACAGTAGCGGCATATGGCTGTCCGATAAAAGGCAAAAAGCGGTCGGGATAATTCCCGAAACGCTTGGCTTATATACAGGACACGCCGACAGGAACGGCAAAGCCATTTATGATGGGGATATTTTGCAAACCTACAAATACGCACATAATGTATGGCTGCATACGGTCAAATGGAGTGATGAATGCGGAATGTTTATCCTGCCCTGCATTAATGATGATCCTGTAATGGATACCGATTTTACGGTATTTAGCGGAAGTGATTTTGAGATAAGGGGAAATGTTTATGACGATCCCGAACTGCTGAATATATGCGGTTCTCAAAAAGTGAAAGGAGCTGACGCCATATGAATTGCTGCACCGTTGTTTGGGTCACAGACGGCAGCAAGGGCGGGTATATTGTAAAGCCCTTGCCCATATGTGACAGCGATCTTTACCGTCATAAAGACAATACCTTTTCAGCATACCGTCATTATTCGGCGGCAGGCCGTCACCCCGGAAGTGTGCTTGTGTCTTGCAGGGAAAAAACCTTTAACCGTCACTATCTTGTGACAGCAGAGCGGATAACACAGGCACTGGAAAGCGGCAAAGCTGTCCTTTCGATAAGCCGAGAGGACTCGCCTAAACTCTTTATGACCGCATATACACTGTCAAAGGACGAGCCTTCCTGTGTATCTGTTGCCGACTATATCTCCCGTGATAATGGCAAAAGCTGGCGAGCATGCGATCCCGATATATCCTTTTTCAGAATACCCTTTTCGGGTATTGCCGAATCAATTTTCAAGCAGCAGTTTGCAGGCTGTAAAATACGAATTATGTGAAAGGAGCAAACGAATATAGAAACAACTAAATGCAAAGAAACATTATGCTGGTTATGCTCTCGGGCATATCCCGGCAACGGCTGTGAATGGGCTGACAGGTTTCGTCCCGTTAAAGGCTGGACGGCTGTGGCTACAGTAAAATCTGCTGGGCAAGGCGGAGAGCCTGTTAAAAGCTATTATGTAAGCGAATGCCCGAAGTTCGTAAGAGACGAACGCAGAAATGAGGTCGTTATCAAAAATACCAAACACAGGAGGATAAAAAAATGATTGATTATGTTGAACGCAGGAAAGTATGGGAAATGCTTCACGACATAGGCGGCTGCAGCGCAGACCCCGACAGTTGGGCTGACGGTTGGGATAAGGCTATCGATACGGCGATAGATGAGCTTGAAAAGCTCCCTGCCGCTGATGCCGATACTTTGGTTGAAGTTCATGGGCATTGGATAAGACCTTGCACACAGGATAGAAGCTACAAATGGAAATGCAGCGTATGCGGGGAGATTGCGAATTACATCCCCCATGGCAGCAGGAAGGGAAGAGTGTCGAAATGCCGCTTGAAATACTGCCCGAATTGCGGGGCAAAGATGGAATGGGGTAATGATAATGCGTGAGATTTTATTCAGTGGAAAAAGAACCTATAACGGCAAGTGGGTTGAGGGCAGTCTTGTAATTGAGGGGGATAATGCTTACATTATTGGCAAAAATGAAACCGCCCACCCTGCACTGGTACTTGTTAATTCGTGCAGTGTTGAAGTTGATCCCAAAACTATCGGGCAGTACACAGGGCTTACCGATGAGAATGGTGCGAAGATTTACGAGGGGGATATTGTTACAGTTATGTGCCCCAATATCCCTGAAGATGAATACGGTATTGTAAAATACAATGACAACGAGGCAGTGTTTGAGATTGAATTTGATGGTTTTACAATCAATTTTACTGATAACGTCAACAGTTCAGATGTGGAAATTATCGGGAATATCCACGATAATCCCGAATTAACAGGAGGTAAAAACCAATGAAGAAGAAACTTATTGCCGCCCTTATATGTGCGGCTGTGGCGGTAAACGCCGCCGCTCCTGCCGCAAGTGCGGCAAAGCTGAAACTGTACGTTACCGAGTACGGGACGTGCCGTGTGACCGCCTACAGCGGCACTAACGGCGTTACATACGGGGCGAGCGGAAATACTCTTGTCCCTAACGTGAGCTGCGCCGCAAGCCGTGAGATACCTTTGGGAACACAGTTGTACATTGACGGCTTTGGTATCGTCACAGTCGAAGACAGAATGAGCGAGGAATACGACAGCGAACACGAGGGAATGGTGGTTGACCTGTATCTTGAAAGCTACTCGGCGGCTTGCGACTGGGGAATGCACGAAATGGACGTGTACATAATCAACGAAACGGAGGAATTATGATGTACATTGAAGTACCGAAAAACCTTACTCTTGACACGCTGACAAGAGAATTTGGGCATGAGGCGGTCACCTATTACAGAGGTCGGTTATCCGAACGTGAACGAGGCGGCAAAAAATATCTTAACCCGCTCAAAACGATTTACCTTTGGGCTACAGCCGACAGGAAGACTAATCAGGGGTTTTATTCAAGCTGGCGGGGATTTAATAACGGCAGAAAGAATAAAAACTACGGGGGATCATAATTTGGAAAGGGGATGGATATAGTGCGCCTTAAACAATTATTTGACTATCTTCCGAATTTTCAAGATATACAGATCACCGTGCTTGAGAAACAGAAAATACCTTGTGTAGTTTCTTCGGTTGATTATCTTGAAGACAGCGGGAATGGATTTGAAGAATATTTTGACTATGAAGTAGCAGGGTTTGAACCTAAGAAAACTGCGGATGACAGCCTTTTCCTTGCTGTTTACCTGTATGACAAAAACTACGAATGAGAAAGGACTTGAAAAAATGCATGAAATTTTATTCAGAGGCAAAACATCCAAAGGCACATGGGTCATAGGCAACCTTATGACCGATAAAAAAGGAACTTACATAGTAAACAAAAAAAGCGGATATCCTGTTGCGGTCGCCGCCGAGACAGTCGGTCAGTATACCTGCCATACCGACAAAAACGGCGTGAAGATATTCGAGGGAGATATAACCGCAAGCAAAACAGGACGCCGTTATTATGTGGAATGGCGTAACCGCTTTGCTGCTCTTATGTTAGTCTGTATCGGCGATCCGCACAGCGGAGCGATAGGCTTCGAGAATATCGGCGGTGATGGGCTTGAGGTTGTCGGGAATGTATATGATGATCGGGAACTTATGGAGGGTAATACAAAATGAACGGCATAACCGTAATGGAACAAGAAGTCAAGGCTCTTAAAGAGATCAACGAGGCAATTAACAGAAGAATCAGAGTGCTTGAATACGCAATTGCAGCGGCTGAAAAAGGAACTGCCACAGAATATGAAAGGGTTATTTACGCTGATGGCATTCTTTACAAAGGAGATACATAAATGCCTTTTAAAAAATGCCCGCACCAATGGCTCATTCTCGAAAAACTACACGTATACAACGGCGGCAGTTACCCATATCAGATAATTCTTTTGCTTACCTGCTCAAAATGCGGCAAGCTGAAAAGGATAAAATTTTAGAAAAAAAATCCAATCCTCAGAATACGGATAGGCTGTCAATCCGTGAATTTGAGTGATTGAGTTTGAGAGGGTGATAATAATATAATGGCAAAAATCGGATTATGGAGCGACTGTCACAATTTTCCCAGTCTACCTTTAATGAAATTATCAGCGTATCATAAATCTATCGGAGACACAGTTGAGCATTATATGGCACTGGAGCATTACGATTTAGTTTATGCTTCTAAGGCGTTCAGCTTTACTCCCGATATTGACGATACATCCATAGTCCAAGCGGTCGAGGTTCGCAAAGGCGGCACCGGTTACTGTATATCGGTGCAAGGAGGCAAAGAGACTTTTGACAAAGGAAAAGATACGCCTCTTGCAAAAGAGATTGAGCATATCTATCCAGATTACAGCCTATATCCCGAATATGATTATGCTGCCGGTTTTCTTACAAGAGGCTGCCCCAGAAACTGTGATTTTTGCATTGTCGGAAAAAAAGAGGGGCGATGCTCCCATCAGGTTGCGGAGCTGTCAGAATTTTGGCGTGGTCAAAGAGAAATCAAACTTCTTGACCCGAATATACTGGCATGCAGAGAACATGAAAAACTTCTTAAACAGCTTGCCGAATGCGGCGCAAAGATTGATTTTACGCAAGGACTTGACATCCGACTTACAAATCCCGATAATATCAATCTGCTTAACCGAATAAAATCACCTATGCTGCATTTCGCATGGGATAATCCCAAAGAGGACTTGATTGAATATTTCAAGCGTTTTTCGGAACTGACAGCAGTAAAGTCTGAGAGAAACAAATCGGTTTATGTGCTTACGAATTTCAATAGCTCTCTCGATGAAGATCTGTATCGCATTTATTCGCTTCGTGATTTGGGTTACAGTCCATATGTGATGATTTATCAAAAGGAACATGCCCCAAAGGTAATACGAAGACTGCAAAGGTGGTGCAACTGCCGATACATTTTCAGATCAACAAAATCATTTGCCGAGTATAAATAATCGGCAAAATTCAATGAAAACGGAGGAATCACAATGACTAAAAAAGACCTGCAGGAGCTCAAAAGAGCCTTTAACCTCTCAAACGACTTTCTTGAATTAAAAGCCGTTACAACTGCCTTTGTCGACAAGGACAGGAATATCAGGTACACCGACACATCAAACGCCTTTACTCTTTCCGATGAAAAGCTGGAGATCATAATGGACTCCCTCAAAGGCGTACTCGGCGGAAGCCTTGGCAAGAACTTCACGAGATACGGCTTTCCAAGGCGGGAATACGAAACGGACGGCGCACAGAATATCCTCTTCGCTGCTGCCGACAGCGCAGATTTTGATAAAGACAGCCTGCCCATAATCGAAAGAATAGCAAATGATATGGCCTATTGCGGTCAATACGCCGTTATCCTCGGTAAATTCGATTATCGGCTCTGCATTACGGACAGCAGTACATATTCATTCATCATCGGCGCAGTATGCCCCATGGAAAGCCTTGAAAATCTGCTTGAATTTGACGAAAGCAAAGAGGAGCTGACGCAGTTTTCAAATCCTGCTTCCTGCATAAGCAGAACCCCCTCGGACGGCTTTCTGTTTCCCGTATTCGCCGACCGCTCCCCCGATGTGAACGGATTTATGTATTACTGCAAAAATCCCAAATATCCTAACATCTCTTTTATAGAAGACGTTATGGGCTGCAAATTCTATATGACATCAGAGGCGGAAAAGGACGCTTTTATTTCCGTGATCTCCGAGGCTGTGGGAAATGTACTTGACTATCGGACGGCAGTGGAGCTTAACACTCAGCTCCTTGATTTTATATCCTTGTCGGAAAAGGAAAAAGAGCCGCCTGCGGTCACTGCGGAGGTGCTTTGCGGGATACTTGATAAATGCGGGGTAGACCGCTCCCGGCTCAATGAACTGCCAAGCATATTTGCACGCAAAGCAGGAAGCGGCGGCAGCTTACAGGCAAGCAGCCTTGCAAACAAGAAAATAAACATCAAAACCTCCGACATATCCGTTACCGCAAGCTGTTCCGCCGATGATCTTATAAGGACAGATATAATAAACGGCAAGCCTTGTATCGTCATTGAGCTTACAGAGCCGTCTGTGACAGTCAACGACCTTGACATTATCATAAATAAAGGAATTTAACAAGTACAGGAGGAACGCTTTATGTGGATCAAATCAAAAAATACCCTTATCAACGCCGACAGAATGGATAAGCTCGTTATAACAAAAGCGGAGAACAACTGCATACTTCAGGCGGTTAGGCTCTACCCAAGCAACTGCATAGAGCTGGCCAGAAGCCCCTCTGCCGAACACATTGAAATGCAAATGGCAAATATCGCAAAAGCCCTTAACAGCGGCGCAAATCTTTGCCGTGTATATGACGATGAAGAAAAATGCAATAGAAAGGAGCTGTCGGACTGTGAAAAGAAACAGTGAAAAAATCTGGCAGCAGTACAAACGAGCAACACGACTGCAATACATATGCACCTTGCTTACTCTTCACCGTGCGTTCGGCTTTGGCTCTAAGCGGCTTGACGATTTTGAACAGGCATTTTCCGATGTGGTAACGCAGATCAACGAGTACTGCATGGATGAGGTGATTAACGAAAAACTTGGCGCAGAGATGAAAGAAATGGGCTACGACCTCGAAAGCCTGCTGAAAGATAAAACAGAGCTTACATTCAGTGAAATGCAGCGTCAGGAAAAAGTGAAGAAAAAACAGTCTATAGCTGAGTGCGCAGAAGCAGCCCGCAGACTTCGGGAAGCGGGGTTATACAGCGGGGGAAAATTCTGATGCACAAAGGCATTTTATCAGCCAAAAGGAAAAAGCTGTATTAAAGCATACTTAACGCACACTTAATACAGCATTTGACAAGCCTGTTTCTTCAGCGGAATATAAATGCTGTTTTAATGCGTATTTAATACGCTTTTAATACCGCTTTTACCGTCCGAAAACGCCTGTACGATTTATGCACGTGCTGCTTCTCCTGTCAACAAATCAGCCGCACATTGACGCACAGTTCATTGCACAGTGAAGCATTTTTGACAGCGTTTCATAATTGTCTGTTTATTTTTCGGCACAGCACCGCAAAAAATATGTGCTTTTTCAGAGGCAGACCGTTTCTGAAAAAAGCACATATTTTTATTCCCATAAATCCCGAATTTACAGGATTTATCGGCTCACCGTTTTGCTTGGAGGAGATGAACCGAAAGCATAAAAGTTCGTCAGCCGCTCAAATTCAGCGTATAAGAGGACATTACCGTAAAATCCGATAAGTTTTGTCCTTGAAAATCAAATGCGCTTAAAAACCCCTTTCCGTTCGTTCTGCGGCTTTTTCATATATCTTGTTCGGCGGCTCCCCCGACAGCGGACAAACCGCCGAATGTTCACGCAAACAATACATGCACTGCGCCGTACACGCCAAGCACCAGAACCGCCGACAGAAACAGCAGCAGGAGAGTATTTGCGGCAAGCTTAAAAATTTCTTTCAAAACCCTTGACACCGTCCTTTCTTTGTGGTATACTTAACTTAAGGATACCGCCTCGGGGATCTCTCCCCGATTTGGTACCCGCCCCGCTTAAATCAACTCTGTGAGTGATTTTATTGCCAGGGCTAACAAAGTAATCGTTCCTGTCAGTTCAATTACTTTTAGCGTGAGCTTGTTAAGCTGTCCTACCAGCTTTTCAAGCTCTTTAATTTTATCAATCAAGGTAACCACCTCCTTTCTTTTACTGTAATTATATTATAACATATAGCGGACATAATTTCAAGCGGTAAAATAACCAAACTTTCACAAATAATTTTGTATATTCTGCATATAGCGGACATATAGAATTTGTGGTATAATAAATATTGATCGGAGGTGATCGAATGGCAAAGACCAAATATGAGGGCAGCAAAAACGCAATAAAAAAATATATCGCCGAAAAGACCGACGATATACGGCTGAGAGTTCCAAAGGGTACGAAAGACCGTTGGAAATCCTATGCGGAAAGCAAGGGAATAAGCCTAACAAAATTTGTTGTACAGGCGGTAGAAAAGACTATGGAAAATGGAGACTGATTTTTTTGTGTTTAAAAAATTATGCTATAATAAAACCAGTCAATATTAAATTTATTTTAGTATAGGCTTTAAATACCTTCCCATACTATCCTACTTATACCCTCTTATTCACCTCCCCGACAGGCAGTATTTCCTGCAATGGCACTGCCTGCCGGGGAACTTTTTTGTTTTTTAAAAACTATGCTATAATATTAACGTCAATATTAAATTTAATTTAGTATAGGCTTCGCTTACGTAACACTTCTTATCATTTTATTTGAACCCCGGCAGACAGTGAAAGCGCTTTCTCACTGCCCGCCGGGGTCTTTTTATATATATAAGCAAACGCCCCGCAACCGATTTGCAGGGCGTTTGGCTTCCGCTTTTCGTGCATACTTCAAAACTTCAATGCAGAGCTGCCTTTATATCTGCCGAACCCTCGGAATGTTTCGTCCGCTGCACCGATCGCAATGGGCAAGTACACGCCTCAAGCCTTACAGACATTCAAGCCGTCTTTCCTTGAATTTTCTCCGCTTTGCACGATAAAACGGTTTAAGAAAATATCAACGGGAAATATGACGGTGGGCATATTCTGCCTATTTCATTATACACCCGTTTTTTCAAACGTGTATAGTTTTTTGAAAAAATTATTTCTTGCCGTCACTGTCGTTCTTCTCTTTAAGCTGCTCCAGCACATCAAGCAGCTTCTTCGGCACAGGCACGCCCAGCCGCCCTGCATTCTCAATAAGGCTTATGCACTCGTTGGCAATGTAAAACATCACCGTAACGCTTTTGAGTATATGCCCGTCACCGATAACGTTGATGTCAACGATATTCGCCACTGCAACTATCAGCAGCATGAATATCTTTTTGGCAATCCCCTTTGCGCCGGCTTCGCTCGACAGCCGTTTTTCCACTGCCGCCGCAAGCACGCCGGATATGTAGTCCATTACGATAAGCACAATAAGAGCTATCATCAACCCGTCACGGTCGCCGAAAAGAAACCCGCAAAGCGCGCATACCGCCGCCATAATATTCTTCATAACCTCGTTATTATTCATATATTTTCACCTCTCTTTACCACGGATCGGCGCAGACAAAGGGACACACCGGCGAATCCTGCGCCGATACCGAAAATACTATATCCCCGGCATTCGAGCTGACAGCATTGGAAAGCAAATAAAACGTACTCCTGGGTCCCATGGCAATGCAGAACGCCATACTGCCTGCCAGCGGCATTACTCCGTCCGAGTAAACATCAAACCCCTTAAATTCCCCCGTTTCCTCATCGGGTACAACCGCCCTCTCTACATCCGCCTTTGTCAGCGCAAGCCCGAATTTGCCGTAATCCGCACTGTCCGATCTTACCCATATGTACGGATAGGTTCGGTCAAAGGTCACTTTGTAGGCGCATGGCGAAAGGCTCTCGTCCTGCCCAACAATTATCTGAGTCCAGTTGGTATTCGGAGCAGTGTTTTTTTCAATAACCTTGATCTCTGCCATATTATCCCTCCTTAAACCCTCTTAACATATTTCTCGCCAAGGGATATCCACCCGGCTCCGCTTTTGAGCTTTCCCCAGTTTATCCCGCCTGTCTGCCGCTGCTCTATTATGGTGTAGATCAGCTTATTGCGTATCACTCCCACAACAGGCGCTTTTATCGAGGGCGCGGCGCGGATATTCAGCGCAGGGTCTATGACCCGAACCTTAAAGGACTTGTCCTGCGATGCCGCCGTATCCGTTTGTACCGCCGCCTGCTGCTCAATGGACTTGCCGCCAAGCTGCTTTACATAACCGTCAACCAGCTTTTTGAATCCTGCCCAGTCGGGAATTATGTAGTAAGGACAGGTTTTGTAGGAATGCCGCTTTGTGCAAAGGGTATCAATATCTCCCGAAGCGCCGTCTCTGATGTGCAGCCAGTAGGTATGAGTGTAAAGATCATTTGCGGTCAATCCGTATTTGTGCAGGATATACGCCGCCAGTCTTGCCGCATTGTCACGAGCCTTTAAGTTGTCCGCTCCCGAGGTTCCCGACATAACGCACTCAATGGAAACAGTCTGCATATTGCCGCTGCCGTTCCCGTCCGTACACGTCCAGTTGCAGCGTTCAAGCTCCAGGTTCTGCCACGCTCCCAGATCGTCCGCATAAAAGTGCGTTCGTACCGTGTTCATTCTGCCGTTGACCGTAGCCCTTGTGTACTGCTCCGCATCGTCATTCACGTTCGCCAGATCTTCCGTGTTGTGAATTGTTACGCCTATCAGCGGCTTTGTCCGCATGGGCGGCAGGTCGATCTTGTTGACGTTGTGCTTGCTGAGTAAATACTCGCTTACAACTACGCCGTTAAGGTTTACTGTTTTGTCTGCTTTTAACATAATATCCCTCCGTTTAAGATTTTATTATCGGCAGCCCACACATCAAAATCTCCCGATTCGATATGCGAGTTTGCGATATCCATGGTTTTATAGGCAGTTTCCGAATCGTTCGTTTCAAATATCTGCCTTTCACGCCCCAGCTCGTCATAACAGAGCAGTATGTACTTGCCGACAGCGTATTTGCAAAGGACGTATAAAGCGGTGAAACGAGCTATCTTAGACATCCTTGCTTTCATTCTGTCGCTGCGCTGTTCCTTTACCTTTTTCTGATACTCGGCATAGAAGTCCTCTGCCCATCGGTCGAAATCCCCCTCATCTATATGCGAATCCGCCAAGGTCTTCACCTGTAGTGCTTCCTCATAAGCATAACGCCCCAATCGGGTGATATTTTTCTTATAGGAACGCATAACCTCATAGCTGACATTGCCGTCTTTTACAAGCTTGTTAATTCGGGCATAGGTTACCCGTTTTTCTGCTCTCAAATCTTTTGATTTTTTCAGATATTCTGCATAGAAGTCCTTTGCCCATTGATCAAAATCTCCCTCATCAATATGTGAATCTGCCATAGCTTTGACTTGCAAAGCCTCATCATAAGAGTAGGTACCGAGGCGAACACACTTTCGTTTATAAGTACGAGTAACCGTATAAGTTACTTTATCGCCTTTGATGTGCTTGGCCATTCTTGCATAAGGTATTTGCTGCTCAGCTCTTTTCGTTCTGAAATTCTTGTACCACATTTCAAAATCCCCATTGTAATAATGCTCCTCTGCAATCTGGCGTGTTTTCAAAGCCTCATCAAAGCTCTTATATTGACCAAGTCTGTAGCTCCCTATACAAGCCTCATAGATATTTCTGCTCTTGACAAAACGCACGCCGTGATGCCCGTCCTTAGTGGAGTGTGTAACCTTAGTTCCGCCTCTGAATTTCGGAGGTTCGCAGGAAATACCGATCTTCTCCTCCAGGTCACAGGGCAAAGGATAAGTAAATGCCGTGGTTTTATATATATTGGGCTGCATATGAGCCTCATACCACTGAATAAAATCTTTCTTTTGCAGGTGGTAATGAAGAGCCGTATGCAGGTCAAGTGCTGTGTTTATATCCGAATAACCGCCTAAACTATATCTTTTGGTTTCATACATTACTGCAACGACCCATTTTTGAATAACAAAATCATAATGGACATTAGCAGTGCCGCTCTTGAAATCCTCTGATTTCCAAAGTATTTTTCCGTATTTCTTAATTTGCTCAAGATAAAACCTTATGATCCCTATATCCTTTTTGGTTGCAATTCCCTGCTTAATGATCTCCGGGGCAGTCCTGTCCGCTATCAGCATCTTACACGCAGTTATCTGACTTTCATTGAGATAGGAATACAATACATCCAAGCTCCATGAACTTTCAACCTGTACAGTTATCGGAAGCTCCTTGTCGGGTACAAAATTGTGGTATTCCGTTTCGTCTCCGTCTTTATTGGCTATTGTTCCGTCAAGTGAAACTGCGCTGTGATACTTTTTTCGGCTTAAGGTCAATTCCGAGCGTATGTATTTGTAATATCCATCTTTGATCGCTCTGGAAAAACAGAATTTGTAAAATCTATCGGGATCTTCCGGACCGTCAATAAAAGTACTCTCGGTTTTCTTTATGCTCAGCTTTTTTATCGAACGAAGAAATGCCAAAATGCCTATATCGTAATAATCCTCATAAGTCATTACTGTATTTAAAAAACAGGAATACTCATTGCATCGAATAAGTCCGATAACTTTATCTGCATACGGATAATATTTTTCGGCAAGAAGTTTTTCTTCAGCCGTCAGAGGCGTATCATATTCATTTTTGCGTCCGCCTCTTATAAAGTTGGTCACATCGGGAGCATACGCATTTTTACCCTCGTATCCGCCCTTTGTTTCTTCAAGCGTCAATATATTTTCTTCCGTGGTTTCAAGTATTTCAGCAAGAGCCGCCGCCCTCCCGTGTGACAAGTCTTTCCACACATATCCTCTTTCCACGGCAGAATACCTGATTGAAAGCCCCAACCGTTCAGAAAGGTATTCAGAAACTTCCGCCTGCGTCTTATTCGCCTTTTTACGCAGTTCAAACAGATAATGCCTCATACTATCACCTCATATCTCCGAAAATTCAATATCCTTGATAATACCGTCTGTCTTTGTCCAGGTAAGTGAAAATTTCTTATTACCGTAAATAAAATGCCGCTTGGTATCAGAGATTGTAATAATCTCATTCGGAATAACATCATCAGTCAGTGCCCCACCCTCGCAAACAAGCAGATCACCGTAAGGAACAAGAGAAACCGAACCGTCTTGATGTTCTTTTGGTTTAAATCCCTCTATCTCCATTTTCATATCAGTGACCGAAGTTTCGGATACCTTTGCAGAAAAAGATATCTTTGTATTTTCATAATCAAAAATATAAGTTCTTGCGCCGTCTTCACCGGTCTTTGTTACCGTTTTCGGGAAGATGCCATCAGACCAAATTCCGCCGATCAAGTGTAAGATCCGGCCAGACATTTCAATGGCAACACTTTCATCTTCCGCACAGCCGCTTTTTACGCTCCGAATCAGCTTTATATTTTTAATGCTGCTTTCGTTTCTGTTAAATGTCAGCGTAAAATCCACTCCGTCCACAGACCAAGTGCAGATGTTTTCCGAAAGCCTTGCCGTTTCAGGAAAAAGAGTATCCGCAAAAGCACCGTCAGCTATCTGAAGTCTGTTATCCTTAAGTATCAGTTCCATTTTTTCCTTCCTTGTAGGTTCTTTTCCATTTGATATTATGGCGTTCGCCGCCGCTGCCGTCGGCTGTAACGATAATATCATACTTTTCAAATTCCATTCTTGTTTCATTATCCGAAGCCTTTACCATTCGCAGAGCAGGCATTGCATTAAATATATTTTCCCCAAAGGAAAACAGACCGTCTCCAAGATCAACGATCTCGGTTATGTTTTTATAGTTCTCTTGCGCATTATCATCCTTATAAACCCTTTTGTACATAAAATTTGTTCGGCTGTTCCCTTCGCCATCGGCAGTGCATACCAAAAAGTAATCGCCATAGTCTGCTCTTGATTCATTGGCAGATATCCGCTCAATTCCCTGAATTTTTTTTGAACAGTAATATCTTTCACCCAGCTTAAAAAGTCTGTCTCCAAGATCTGTATAGGCTATCCCCTTATTATCGTTCGGAGCATAGCTTTCTTTATATATCACTTCTTGTTCAAAATCGTAATATTTACGTTTTTCACTGTCATATCTGCACCCCTCTTTTATAATAATGTCTGTATATTCGGCTGTATAACCGAAGTAAGTATCGGTTTCTTCCCTGGTAAACGATACAAGCGCTTGAGTACACACCAATTCGTTTTCGTTTACGATAATCAGATCCTTGCCGTATATTCTTACGGAAAAAGCCTTTTTAAACTCATTCACATTCATTATCTCAACCCTCGTTCACAATCGGAGTATTCGAGTTACTGTAAAAAATAATAGACCCGTCTGACATAGTGATCTTACCTCCTGCACCCTCGCAGGTAAATCCGTCCTTGGATATGGACACACCGTGATATTTCCGCCCTGCCTCTATCTGCTTTTCCACCTTTCTGGTAAGCGCACCTGTAAAATCCCACTCATTTTCTGAAAAGGAGTCAGCTCCCACAGAGGCATAAGCTCCTGTATTTGAAAGGTTTATTGCAGCATTGCCCACAAGATAGTATACATTTTCGCTTTCATAAAACCTGGCGCAGACAGGTATAAACCCTGTACAAAAGCAATGAGCCACGGAAAATACCCTGTACTCCGCCCCCGATACCCTGTCATACACTTCTCTGCACTTTGCTCCGTCAGCATATTTAGAAGTTATTTTAATGCAGCTGTAAGCATTGCCCGTGCTGCCTTGTTTAAAGCGTTCCTCATCTTCACCGTCAGTGCTGTTATTTATCATCAGCACCCCGCTTATCGGTCCCTTTGCAACACCCGTCAGCATGTCTGTACGCTCATTTTCAGCAGGCATTAAGGTGCTCGTAAAACTGTCTTTCCCGAACGGTATAAACTGCAGGGAATCATTAGCCGAACAGTACCATATCCCGCAGGCTATCTGCGACAGGGAATCAAGTATGCTTCTGCAGGTCGCCGCAAGATCGGCATAAGGAATTCGGTTCATAAGTCCGCTGTATCCGCAGCTTTTAAAGCCTGTCTGCCTTGCTATTTCCGAGATCACATTGCCTACGGGAACAGTTTTCTCACTGTCTGCATGATCGGCAAGAACAGTGTAATCAAAAGGAAGATCAAGAAAAATGGTTCTGTCGGTGCAGGTAAGCGTGTACACCCCTGCATTTATGCTGCGGCCGGTTATATAGTAGGTGGGAGCGTCAAAGCCGATAACACGGCAGGCAGCGCAAGGAGAAAGGGATGGCACAAAACCGCCGATCTTTTCAAGATCAATTGAAAAAGTCATCTGCGAAGCGCATATTCCCGACACGGGTACGCCGCCTGTGTTGTGCGCTATTTTAATATCCCCCGAAAGCTGACCCTCGGTCATTGAAAACGTCATACCGTCACAGCTTATCGAGTATATTCCTTCACCTGACAAGCCTCCTGTAAGTTCCTTGGCAGCAAGCCCGAAAGATACTGTCCACAAATCAAAACCATTACCTTGGATAATGACCTGTGCGCTGAAATTTTCCACCGTGCAGGTGATGATCTCCTCGCCCACAGTGCAGGGAATGTATCCGTATCCGCTTCGGGAGCGCAGCATATTTTTTACATTGACAGGCACGCTGCCCAAGGTAATATTAAACTTTTTACGCACCCCCGACAGACTTTTTATCTCCGTACCGTCAGCCGCCGTAAAGGCATTGTTTGTATCATATACCTTTTCATAGCTTTCGGAAAATCCCGACTGCTGAATGTATTCACTCACATCAAGCCCCGAAATCACCACTTTCATATTTCCACCGCCTTTATTAAGATAACGCATTGTCCGTGACCGTAAAGCTGACGTTCCAAAGCAGCATATCGCCGTATTCCACAGCCACCGCCGCAGTGAAACCCGTCATTTCTCCGTAAAATTCTTCTCTGCCCACGTTGCAGAAAACATTGCTCAGCTCCGCCTGTTTTGCCATTATATCCTTAATGTCCGAGGGCATCTGCGCCGTTACGGAGTAGGAGAAATGCGCTCCCTTGCTCTGTTCCCCGCCGTCAGCCGCCGCAATAAGCTGAACGCTTTCGCTTATGCCACCAAGATTAATATATCCCGTAATATCACGTCCGCCTATGATAACGCTCAATAGTGGAACACCTGCCTTCCCGTACGTATGGCGATATTATCGAATTTCTGTGCGATCACCGCCGCCAGTCTGTCCATATCAGCCTCAAGCCTGCCGTTAAGCTCCAGCTGGAGTTTTATAGTGCCTCCGCCCGAGGACGTGACCGTTACCGATTGAATAAGGGAGATAATTACGTCAAGGTTCTCCAGCTTGTCAAGTTTGTCGAGCTTTGCGGAAATCTCCGCAAGAGCCGTGCCTCCCGCCGCTCCGCTCACCGTGTCAAAATCGGGAAGCGAGAGTTTTGTCACATCGGGCAGCGCAGGCATTTTTCCCGCAAGAGACAGGGCAATGCCGTTAAGAGACTTATCCGCAAGGCTTTCCATATCCCCCAACACCGCCTCCAGATTATCCGTAAATGCCGATTCCATAGCCTCTCGTATAACAGGGTCTTTTTGCGCAAGTTTTTCGAGGAAAGCCCCCGTAAACTTATCCACCGCCCCTGTCATGCTTTCCGCAGTAAGTCCGTTTATAAAGCCGCTTGCGGTATGCTCACCCAGTTCCTCGGTTTCTTTTGAGGGAGAATGGATATCAAGATTGTCCTTAATTCCGTTTATTATTTCATCCGTGAAACTCTTGACCGCCTCGGACAGATCCTCGCTCTTGCTGCCAAGACCCGCCACAAAGCCTGCCACAGTGTTTGCGCCCTCGGCGGAAGCCCTGTCGGGGAGCTGTGCCATAAGACCGTCAACCTTTTGGATAAAGCCCTGATTAAGCTCCTCTATCTGCGGACCGTACTTGTCCTCGGTCTTCTGCTCCACTTTTGCTTTGTACTTGTCAAAATTATCGCTGTATTCTTTTAGATTTTTATCGCTCATGTGATTCAGCGTGTCAATGGTGTCCTTTGCTGTTGCCTTGTCAAGGGTGTCTATCCAGTCCATCAGGTTCTCGGAAACGCCCTTTGCCCTCAGTTTTTCCTCTGCCTTTTCATATTCCTCAAGCTCTTTTAATGCGTCTTTCGGGTCGGCAAGAGAAAATACGTCAGCCTCATTCCCATTCTTGTCCTTTTGCTTTGAGGTCGATGTGAACTTGCTTGTGTCAAACCATTTGTTGAAATAATCGTCCCGTTCTTTCTGCAGCTCTTTCAGCTTGTTTTTATAGGTGTTTACCTCCTCTTGCAGCTGCTTTTCAATTTCCGTTACCGTTTTCTTGTTCTCTTCCGTTGCTGTCTTTTTTATTTCATCGGCAAGGTCTTTTCTGCCCTTCAGTATCTCGGAGCTGTATTTCTTGTATAGATCCGATTCCTTGTCAAGAGATGAAATAACGATCTCCATATCGTTATACATTCTCTCCTTGGTGTAGCTTTCGTCAAGCTGCTGCTTTTCTTTCAGTGCAGCTATCTGATTGTCAATATTTTTCTTGAGTGTCGCCTGTCCCTCTTTCTGTGCCGCCTCCCGATTCTTTGTTTCGGCGTCACGGGCTTTTTGTTCGGTATCTGCGAGCTTATCGTAATATTCCTCTACTTTGTCGTAATACTCCCACCATTCGGCGCTTTCCTTGTATTGGCTGTCCTCAAGAAGCTGTCTGCGCTGCTCCCAGTAGTCCTGTTCGGAAACAGCTTTTATGGCAAGCTGTCCGTCCAGTTCTTCAAGACTTGCCTGCAACTCGTCCCAGGTCTGCTTAACTCCCATTGCCGCAAGCTCGGCGTTTTTGCGGTTTATCTCCTCAATTTGCTTTGCCTCTTCTTCTGCAGCAAATTTAATGGGATCGCTGATTATCTGCGAGGGCAACGGCGTATTGCGAATGGATTCATATTCCTGTATAGTGTTGTTGTAGGAATCCATACGGCTTTTAAGCGAACTCTCCTGTGTTGCAACTTGTGCAAGATATTCCGCCGCTGCGTCCATCTCGTCTTTATACCGCTGACGTTCCTCTTTTGTATTGCTTTTATCGGAATTTAAATATCTTATTCTTTTTTTCTCATAATCCTCTGCTGCCGAAATTCTTTTGTTATAGACCTCTTGATATTGTTCTGTCACATCTTTTATATTAGTCAACGCTTCTCCGTAGCTGTCCTGCATATAAGATAATTTGGCTTGCTTGCGCGTGCTTTCTATGTAATCGTCCATTGTGTCTATTAGCTGCTGATAGCCGACTATCTGACCGTTGACGACCTCAATATTAGTACCCGCAACTGTGTTAAGCTGTGCAACAGCATTTTGCAAATCCTCAGCCGAGCATGTAGCTTTGCCCTGTTCATCAACAAGACTTTTTACGTCCTGCCAATACTTCCTTGTCGTTTCCGCCGCCTTATCGGCAGATTTTGAGTTTTCCCTTGCAGTCTCAGCCGCTACTTTATACGCCTCCGCTTGGTCATAAAGCGCCTGCGTAGTCTCGTCAAGCTGATTTTTATTCCTTAAATTCTCCGCAGCGGCGTCTATCTGCTTAGCAATAAATGTGCCTATGGCAATAGCCAATGCGGCAAAAGCAGCAACTGCAAGCTGTTGAGCGGCAGCCAATTTATTTGCAGCAACAGCCATAGCCTCCTCGCTTGCGGCAGCGGAAGCACCGGAAACAGCAAGTGCCTCCTGCGCTGCGTTGCTTGCGGCAGCAGCGGAATTTACAAGCTGTATTGCGCTGACAAGCTCTTTCAAATGGTTCGCATACTGCATTATCTTCCAGCTTGCCCATGCCGCTCCCATGCCCTTGACAGCGGAAATAATAGCGTCCGAATGGTCTATTACCCATTCAAGCCACTTTATAAGCGTGGGGAAAGCCTCGTCCGCCGCAAACTGCGCCATTCTGCTTATAAATTCGCTCAAAGCCTCTGCGCTGCGCCTGAAGCTGTCCGCCAGCTCACCCTCCGAGCACGCCTCATTAAGGTC
>JAMOZU010000139.1 GCA_023667745.1 Ruminococcus sp. | reverse complement strand
GCTTCTATTTACACGGGAGTTACCATTGCGGAGTATTACCGTGATATGGGCTATCACATAGCCATTATGGCGGACTCCACTTCCCGCTGGGCGGAGGCTCTTCGTGAAATAAGCGGTCGTCTGGAGGAGATGCCTGCGGAGGAGGGTTTCCCGGCGTATCTGCCCTCCCGTCTGGCGGAGTTTTACGAGAGGGCGGGTTATGTTCAGTCCCTTTGCGGTGCGGAGGGGAGCGTTACCATAATTGGAGCGGTGTCCCCCCAAGGATCGGACTTTTCCGAGCCTGTGACCCAAAACACAAAGAGATTTGTCCGCTGTTTCTGGGCGTTGGATAAGTCCCTTGCTTATGCAAGGCATTATCCCGCCATTAACTGGAACGACAGCTATTCCGAGTATTCCGACGACTTGGCGGAGTATTTCTACAAAAACGTTGACAGGGAATTTCTTCCCTGTCGTCAGCGGATAACTTCAATGTTAAGCGAAGAGAACAAGCTCATGGAGATAGTAAAGCTTATCGGAGCGGACGTTCTGCCGGACGATCAGAAACTTGTTATTGAGACTGCAAGAGTTATCCGTGTGGGATTTTTGCAGCAGAACGCTTACCATAAGGACGATACGTATGTGCCTATGGATAAGCAGTTCAGAATGATGAAGACTATCCTTAATCTGTACGACCGCAGCCGTGAGGCGGCAGAGCGGGGGCTGCCCTTCGGCAAGATAATGGAGACGGGCATTTTTGAAAAGGTAATAAAAATGAAATATGACATTCCCAACGACAAGCCGAAAATGTTTATTGATCTGAATGTGGAGATCGAGGAGACCATAAAGAAAGCGGAAAAAGCGCACGCTAAGGAGGTCAGATAATGGCTGTACAGTATCTGGGACTGGGGGAAATAAACGGACCGTTGGTGGCTCTGGAGAACGTCACGGGCATTTCCTACGACGAGGTGGCGAACATCAGGCTGGCAGACGGCAGCGAGCGCATGGGGCGAGTGGTGCAGATAGACGGCACGAGGGCTGTTTTGCAGGTGTTTGAGGGGACAAAGGGGCTTTCCCTTAAAAATACTCGCACGGCTTTTACGGGGAAACCCATGGAAATGGCTTTGTCCGAGGAGCTTTTAGGGCGTGTGTTCAGCGGGGCGGGCAAGCCCATTGACGGACTTGGGGACATTTACGCCCAAAAGTACGCCGACATCAACGGCAGACCCCTGAACCCCGTTGCAAGGAGCTATCCGAGAAACTACATTAACACGGGCATTTCCTCCATAGACGCACTTATGACGCTTATAAGAGGGCAGAAACTGCCTATATTTTCAGGGTCGGGGCTTTCCCACAACAAGCTGGCGGTGCAGATAGTGCGGCAGGCGAGAATTGCGGAAGAAAGCGGACAGGATTTTGCGGTGGTGTTCGCCGCCATGGGAGTAAAGAACGACGTGGCGGATTATTTCAGGCGGAGTTTCGAGGAAAGCGGCGTTCTCCAAAGAGTGGTAATGTTTTTAAACCTTGCCAATGACCCCATTATCGAGAGGATCCTTGCGCCCAAGTGCGCTCTTACGGCGGCGGAGTATCTGGCGTTCGAGAAAAATATGCACATTCTGGTTATCCTTACGGATATGACAAGCTATGCGGAGGCCCTCCGTGAGTTCTCCTCCTCAAAAGGGGAGATACCCGCAAGAAAGGGCTATCCCGGCTATCTTTATTCCGACCTTGCTTCTCTCTATGAGAGGGCGGGAGTTATAGAGGGGTCGGAGGGGTCTATTACACAGATACCCATACTTACTATGCCCAACGACGATATTACCCACCCTATCCCCGACCTGACGGGATATATAACCGAGGGGCAGATAGTTCTGGGCAGGGAATTGGAGCAGAACGGCGTTTATCCGCCTGTGTCGGTGCTTCCCAGTTTGTCAAGGCTTATGAAAGACGGCATAGGAGAGGGGTATACCCGCTCGGATCATTCCGACTGCGCCAATCAGCTTTTTGCGGCATATGCAAAGGTGCAGGACGCACGTTCGCTGGCGTCGGTCATCGGCGAGGACGAGCTGTCCCCGCTGGATAAGGCGTATCTGCGGTTCGGGCGGCTGTTCGAGCAGCATTTTATAAATCAGGGCGTTG
This sequence comes from Ruminococcus sp., assembly GCA_023667745.1. Lineage (GTDB taxonomy): Bacteria > Bacillota > Clostridia > Oscillospirales > Ruminococcaceae > Huintestinicola. The sequence continues at coordinate 4,575 of JAMOZU010000139.1, read as the reverse complement.
ACGAGAACAGGTCTATCGAGGAAACTCTCGACTTAGGCTGGGCGTTGCTGTCCACGCTGCCCAGATCCGCTCTTGACAGAGTGGACGAGAAAATACTCAATGAAAAGTACGACCCGCAGAAAGCGGTAAGATTCGCATAAGTCTGCGGTGTATTTCCCCCGCCTTTCGGCGGGGAAATACACATGATATATATAAAAGCCGGGTGATGATATGTCCGAGCAGGTGTTTCCCACTAAGGGAAATCTTCTGAATGTAAAAAAATCCCTTAACCTTGCCAAGGTGGGCTATGAGCTTCTTGACAGGAAAAGGAACGTGCTTATAAGGGAGCTTATGATGATGGTGGAGGCGGCAAAGGCTTTGAGAGGCTCTATTGCCGACACCTACAAGGAGGCGTATGCCGCTTTGCAGAGAGCCAATATTACCATGGGGCTTATCAGCAGGGTCGCCGAGGGAATGCCTGTGGAGAACAGCGTTAATGTGGAGTATCACAGCGTTATGGGCTGTGAACTGCCGAGGGTGAGCATGCTGCCCTCCGCCAACGAGATACTTTACGGCTTTGAGAACACCGACAGCAATGTGGACGTGGCATATATTTCCTTTAATCGGGTAAAGCAGATGACTGCCATGCTGGCGGAAGTTGACAACAGCGTTTTCCGCTTGGCAAACGCCATCAAGAAGACCCAGACGAGAGCCAATGCCCTGAAAAATATAGTTATCCCCAAATATGAGGGGACTGTGAAATTTATCGAGAACAGCCTTGAGGAAAAGGAGCGGGAGGAGTTTTCACGGCAGAAGGTGATTAAAAATCAGACCCAAAGGAAAAAGTACAGGTTGAAAAAATAGGTTGACAGGCAAAGTCTTTCCCTGTCTTGCGGCGGGGATTTGGTTTACATTGTGCACAGTGCATAAATTTGCGTTTTTTATTTTGTGCAGATGGGAGAAAATAAAATTCGGTAAAGATATTTGCGGAAAGCTATTGACAGTTACAATAAGACGTGGTATAATAATATTATAGGCATAGAGCAATTTGGGGCGAGAAGTAACTATTAACTATTCCCGTTCACCTTTATACAGTTTCATTTTTTGCTCGGCGGCTGTGATAAAATCATCGAGGGTGATAAGTCCGGAGCAGTAGTTGTCAAAGTCATTGGAATAGACGGAGGAGGGGACGGCAAAGTAAATTTCCGCTTGAGAGCAGATGTCACGGAGGGTGCGGAGATAGTCGGTGTCGTTGCTGTTGTTTACGGTTTCGGAGGAGGCGATAAGGAGATTTTCGGGGGAGTTCAGCCGTGAAGCGAGGGAGGCGGCATAGTTCAGGGCGTTATCGAGGTTTTCGCCCTTGGGGTTTATGCAGATAAATGTACACTCGCCTGCAAGGCTGCCGGGGACGGCTTTGGGCAGGGGAGCGGCAGAAAGGTTTTCGTCGTCGGAGAGGTATTCGGTCTGGCTGCGGCTGTCGGGGATAAGGGTGAAAAATATTTCGTTGTAGGCGGTGTGAGGGATCGGGTCAAGGAGTTCAAGGCGGCGGTCGATGTTGTAGGTGATAAGGTCGGAGTATATCATGTCGTCATATGTGAAAATGTTCGGCGGGCAGTCATCTTTCAGGGCGGCGGCGAGGATTCGGAATTGGGGAGTGTCAAAGGAAGTGCTGTTGGCAAGATACTGGGACAGCAGGGCGTTTACAAAGCTGTAGCGGGTGCAGTCGTATCGGCATTGGTTTTCGGCGGCGGAATGTACAGCAGCGATAAATTCCCCCAAATCTTCGGAAAAGGTTATGCCCGCTTTTTCGCAGTTACGGCGGTTATAGACTATTACGGGAACGTCAAGGGACAGGGGCATTGCCCATATTTCGCCGTTATCGTTGGTGCAGGCGGCTTTTACGCAGGGCAGGCAGTTGTCAAGGTAATCCGCTATTTCGGGGACTTGGTTCAGGGGATAGAATGAGCTTGCACTGTGCATATTTTCCGCATAGGGGGCATCGGAGCTGAAATAGGATATATCAAAGCCGGAGCTGCCGGACAGGGTTTTTACGGCGAACATATCCTCGGAAATTTGGGTCTTGTTAATTTCATAGCCGTCGGAAAAGGGCATATCCCACACATACTCGGAAGTGATGACGTTTACTGTGCCTTTGGAAAGGGCTGTATCGGCGGGAATGCGGCGGATTTTTTTGCCCGAATCGTAAAGGTTTTCGCCTGTCAGCAGGAAGATGTATTGCCCCGAGCATTTGACGTCCCCGGGAAGATACGTCCAGATATTGTTCATAACATCTGCGGCTGCCGAGGCGGGAGAGGGGGCGGCGGAGAGTTTTCCCGATTCATAGCCGCTCAGCAGGACAGCCCCGTCGGAAGTGCAGTCAATGTCGCCGAGGGTCTGCCCGAAAGAGTTGTTGTAAGTCTTGGAAATTTCGGCGTTATCGGAAATTTCCGTAAAATAATAGCCGCCCTGTCCGTCAAAGGCATAGAGCAGGGGAGTGCCGCTGTTATCCGCAAGGGCAATGGGATATTCGCAGCTTACGGGGGATATATTGCCGTCATATCCAATGCGGTAAAGAGCTTTCGGCGAGCCGCCGAAATAGACGTTTATGCCGTTTTCGTCGGTGTAATGCTTGTTTACCGGTTCGGCGGGGGTTGGGGGGGTGCCGAGGAGATATAAGCCGTCGTTGCAGGGGGCAATTTTTTCGACAGCGGACAGTTGATTTTCAAATGAGCAAAGCTCGGTAAGGGCTTGGGAGGATATGTCATAGGCGAAAATGCTGTCGGCTGTTTGCAGATACAGACTGCCGCCGCCGTATTCCAGAGAGGCGATACTTATGTAACCGTCGGCAGAGTTAAAGGGGACGGAAAATGTTTGATGTTCGCCGCCGTCAAGGCTGTAGGTGCGGACGGTGACGGAGGTAACGCCGTTTTCGGTGACATTTTCGGAATTGTCGAGGGTGTACAGCAGACCGTTTTCATCGGGGGCAAAGAGGATATTCCCCCAATCGCTTTGCGGTATGCTATCATAGGTGAACGAGAGAGGAGATGTTTGGGAAGACTGTGGGGATAGCGGAGAGGTCGAGTTTTGCGCGGATTCGGGGGCGGCGGACGAGCAGGAAGAGAGGGTAAAGGCGAGGAATAAAGCGGAGAAAATAACGGGTGCGGTTTTCATAAATTCAGCTCCTTTTTGAGAGGTATGGGAAGTTCCTATCTAAGGCTTTTCCCCGCCAACGGCGGGGAAAAGCCGCCCAACATAAAGATTATCGGTCGATAATCACTGCTTCATAGTTTTCATCAAGTTTTGCAAAACTGTATGACATTCTGCCTGTTGACGGGTCATAGCGTTTTGCAACGGCATACAGGTTTTCACTGTCGGAATATAGGGAAGAGTACTGGTTTTGGAAATTGAGCTTGACAAGCCCGCCGTCCCGTCGGGAATAGAGGAAGCCGTCACCGGCGATGATATAGAGTTCCCCGCCGCAGACGGTAAAATCGTTTATGCCGCCTTCGCAGTAAAGGGCAGTTTCACCGTTTGACAGGTCAACCGAGCGGAGTTCATGGGTCTCCTGGGTGCGGAAGTATAATTTGCCGTATGCAAAGAAACTTTCGGTGATTATGTCGCCGTCAAAAAGGAAGCGGCGGTCGGTATCGCTTTGAAGGTAAAAACGCAGGTTATCGCCATGTGTTTCAAAGGCAAGGAAATAGTCTCCGGTTTTTCTTACGTCAAAGGAGTTGAAGAGCGGGGTTTTGTCGGGGTATTTATAGACATAGCAGGAATTTTCCATGTCAACGCCGTAAATCTCGCCGTCAATAAGGGTCATGCTTTGGATAGGGGTATCGCCTATCTTTTCGGTAACGTTGGTATGGGGGTCGTATTTATAGGGAACGCCGTACGAGCCTGTTTTATCTTCGATATTGACGGGAGTTTCGGGGCGGACAAAGTAAACACAGCCGTACGAAAAATTCAGCCCTATGGCGGGGAAATCGGTTATCCGGGTGACCGTATTGCCGTCATATTGGCAGAGGTTAAAATCACGGGCGGGGTCGGAAAAGTATATATTGTCGGCGTCAGCCAAATCGTCATAGCAGAAAAGCCCTTGGTCAAAGGCTTTGCGGTTTACGCCGGGAGAGAAGCCGAAGGTTATATGTTCGGCGGGAAGTCCTGTGAAAGGCTCATCGGCTTGTCTGTTAGGCTTGCAGGAGGACAGAAGAAAAAGGGCGAGAAATGCTGAGAATGTTAAGAGAGCGGGTATGGGTCGTAATTTCGTCATGGCGGACAGCTCCTTGTTTTTGAGGTATCTTACCGAAAAAGTGTATTTATATAAGTAACACTTGAAAAGGGGAAAATGTTTCAATTTCGGAGAAATTTTTTGAAATTCGGCGGTTTGCACAATTTTTCAGGGAAAATTTTGAGCATGTTTACGATCAAATTTTATGTTCACATTCAAAAAAAATAAATATATTACAAAACGGTTACAAAGACCTTTATACTGCCCAAAATTTTATAATAATTATTGACAGACGGAGAAAAATGTAGTAAAATAGAAATTAGAACAAAATTACGGCGAAATATAAAATGCTAAGGAAGTACCGATCA
>JAMOZU010000138.1 GCA_023667745.1 Ruminococcus sp. | reverse complement strand
TTTTGAATTTTTAAGCAGCCATTTTTCCAAGTCCAACATCCGCACTATGGACAGGGGTTTTGACTGCAATAAGTACTATGAATATTTCATACTAATCCCCATTGGAATTATGGAGATGAAGCCGCCGCTAAAACTTTCGTATATGGTTTTTGCGGCGACTGAATCCCATAATTCAATGAGGAATTTGGTAAAGGTGACTTAGTAAAAATGATGAAAAGATAGAGTGCTCGTGAAATTAAATTGCAAGTGTGTTTTTAATAAGTAAAAGAAGATATCTTTTGTAAATAATGTGATTAACGATATTATAGAAACTAAACAGAGGCAATACCAAATTCAAAGAGTATCTTTCCGCCTGTATAAAGCCTGTTAAAGCAGTCGATGATACGTTCGGCAGCAACAGCAGCGTTCGGGGCGTCCGAATCCATAAGTATGACAATGATCTGTTTTCCCGAATACCTTGTTGAAACGTCCGAACGCCGCAGGGAAGTGTATATTGCCCGCTCCATCATTTCAAGAGCTATCTCGGTCTCCTCAGTATCTGCATTTTCATTATCGCTGCACACAGCGGTAAACAGCACTGTCTGAACGTCACGCTCACTGCGTTCCGCAAAGCGGCGTATGAAGTTGTACACATGATGAAAGCTGTCAATATCAAGCTGATAAGTTCCCCGCCCCGAATCCGTCCGCGACATGATCTCCCGCAGATATTTCAGGTCCACAAGGCTGCCCGAACGGGTATTTTCGGCAGCCTTTTGTTCGCTGAAAAAGTGAAAGGAGTTCTTTCCGTTTTGCTTTACATAATAAAGCGCTTTATCCGCAGCATTATAAACAGAAGCAAAATTGCTGCCGTCCTCAGGCGTTTGAGCAATTCCGATAGATACCGAGGAGTTGGTCTCGAATTTCTTTTCTTCAATTTTGCGGCAAAGGTCGGATATAATATCTCCCGCAAGATTTCCTATCTCGGTCTTGGCGGTTTTCCCCTTTACGAACATTACAAATTCGTCCCCCCCGATACGGCAGAGTATGTCCCCTTCCGACGAGTGCGCTCTCATTGTGTCTGCAAACATTTTAAGCGTGTTGTCCCCCTCGATATGACCGTAATTATCGTTTATGGCTTTGAAGTTGTCCATATCTATCATAAACAGCGTGCCGCATACTCCTTCGCCGATAAGTTCGTTTACGGCATTTTCGGTATAGGATCTGTTCCACAAGCCTGTCAGAGCGTCCTGCTGGGACTTATTTTTAATGTCCGTTACCTCTTGAATTTTTTCCTCAAGTTTATTTGCAAGCCTGCGGCGCATATCCTCAAGTTCAAGGATACGGGCTATCCGTGAACGCATTACCGCCGTCACAAAGGGCTTTGCAATAAAGTCCAGTGCACCCTCCTCAAAGCAGCGGCTCTCGGTAACGGGATCGCTGTCGGCGGTCAGGAATATTATGGGAATATTTACGCAGCGTTCCTTTTCCCTTATGCGTTTCATTACCTCAAAGCCGTCCATTTCGGGCATATTTATGTCCAAAAGAATAAGGTCGCAAAGATTGTTTTCAAGAAATTTCAAAGCCTGTACACCCATAGTCACCGCCGTGACCTTGTAATCATCGCTGAGTACGGAACGTGCCGAGGCTAAATTGGTCTTGTTATCGTCAACAATAAGAATATGTTTCATAAAATCACCTTTCACATAAATACGTTATCAGCAGCCGGAATATAACGCTTCAAGCTCCGGACGGCAGGTCATAAATATCCTGCCGAGTTCCGGGTCGAAATGAGAACCGAGAGAGTTTTCTATTATCAAAAAAGCTCTGTCATAGGAATACGCTTCCTTGTAGCAGCGTTTGCTGACAAGTGCGTCAAACACGTCCGCTAACGCCATTATTCGGGCTTCAATGGGAATATTCTCACCCGACAATCCTGTGGGATAACCGCTTCCGTCCCATTTTTCATGATGATAATGGGCAACATTGACGGCTGTTTTCACAAAGCTTTCTTTCTCAATATCCTTTAATATCTGTTCCACAATTTTTGCGCCCTCTGCGGAGTGTTTCTTCATTGCAGCATATTCTTCATCCGTAAATCTTCCCTGCTTTCGGAGAATAACATCATCCACTGCTATCTTGCCGAGATCGTGCATAGGAGCGGCTCTTGTTACCATACCGAGAAAATCCTCGGACAGTTCGGGCGTGATTCCTGTCAGCTTCCGGGAAAATATCTTTACCACCTCGCTGGTGCGCTTGATATGCTCGCCTGTACCGTTGTCACGGCTTTCCACCATGGCCGCCATTCCAAGCACCATCATTTCCTGGATATGCCTTATGTGACGTGTCCTTTCCTCCAGTTTTACCTCAAGATCGTTTTTCATCTCCGAGAGTTCAAGAATGCGGCTTATCCGTGAAAGCGCCACCGTTTCCGAAAAGGGCTTTGCAATAAAATCCATTGCCCCCGCTTTAAGACAGCGGCTCTCGGTTTTTTCATCGCTGTCGGCGGTAAGAAAAATTATAGGCGGCGGGCTGTCAAGCATTGCCGTTATACGCTCCATTGTCTGAAAGCCGTCCGGTTCGGGCATATTTATATCCAGCAGTATCATATCGCATTTGTTGTTTTCGAGAAACTTTATCGCCTGTCCGCCCGATGTCACTGCCGTTACACGGTAGGTACGGCTAAGTAATTTTTTGGCTGACGCAAGAGTTACCTTGTCATCGTCAACGATTAAAATATGCTTCATATTTCCTCCATTAAACTGTATTTCTAAGAAAATACTGATTAAATCAAATCTAATAATCCGTAAGTTTTTGCAAATCCATATGTTGTGCGGTTTTTCTCCCGCCTGCGGCGGGAGAAAAACCTTAAATCAGCAATTCCCTAACGAACAAAACTCCTACCGTACCCGGTCCGCAGTTGCTTGAAACCGTGGCGGAGGCTTTTGTAACGATTATCTCACGGAATCCTCCCAAATCTGCCGCCTGATTTTTTATTTCCTCTATAGTTTTAAGCGGCACGCCCGCATAGGTTATAAACGCCCTTGTTTTATCAATGCCGCCGCCTTTGAGCCGGCGTTTTATATACCGTGCATACGACCTTTCGTAATTCCCGAAGAGTATATATTCCGCCGTCAGCATGCCCTTTTTCATCACAAGAACAGGGTGGGCGTTAAGCATTCCGCACAGCTTCATTACGGTTTTGTTTATAAGTCCGTTACGGTAAAGATAATTCACATTCATGGCAATAAAACTTGTTGAAACCCTGCCTTGCAGTTCGGCAAGAGCAGACGTTATTTTTTCCGCACTTTCGCCCGCAGCTGCAAGCTGTGCGGCGCATATGACCATATGCCCCAGACCGGTTGAAAGGTGTCCGGTGTCAAAAATATGAATGCGCTTTCTGTCTTCTCCCATTTTTTCCGCCGCTTTAACGGCGTTTGCATAAGAATCGCTTACGGAAGAAGCTATGGTCGGCAGTACCACCTCGTTGTATTTTTTCAGCTTTTTCCCGAAGGCTTCAATATAAACGTCCACAGACGGCGCAGAGGATTTTGATTTTTCCCCTCCCGCCTCCATATATCCGAGAATGTTTTCCGCAGTTATCTCGTAAGTGTCGGCAAATACGCCGGTGTCGGTTTCCACAAGGAAATACACCATGCTTATATCGTATTCTTCGATAATGTCCTGGGGAAGGTCGCATACGCATTCGGCAATGATACCGACTTTTTTCTTTTCCATACATCACACTCCCTTTATCCTTTCGGATATTTTGCGGGCAAGCTCGCTCGCCTGGTCATACTCAAAATCTTCCGCCGCCGCTTTTACCTCGGAGAACATAGGCTCCAGCGGCATTCCCTTTACAGAAAATCCGCAGATGTTCCCGCACACTTCCGAAACAGCATCCCCGTCAAAAGAGCCACAGGCTTCGCATATTTTTTCGATATACTCCAGAACTTTTTCCTCGGTCATATCCTGAAGCTGTACATTTTCCGTGGACTCTTCCGTTACAGCGGGTCTGTTTTTTTCAAGATATTCCTTTCCCGCTTCCGTCACCCGTTCATACATTTGGAGCATTGCTTTATTTTTCTTTTCAATTAGCGTATAATCGCCCGCTTTTCCCGCAAGCTCCAGTTCCTTTGCCATTTCCGACAGCTTTGCCGAACCTATGGAAAGAGATGAACTTTTAAGCGCATGAACCTCGATAATATAGTCTTTCCATGCTTTCTCCCCGAAAAGTTTATTTATATATGCGAGTTTTTCCGGAGCTTTGCGGACATATATTTCCAGTATTTCCTCATAGGTCTCCATGTCGCCGCCTGTGTAGAACAAGCCTGTCTGTATGTCAAATATATCGTTTTTTTCCTGAGCGTCCTTTTGTACATTGCCGCCTTTGCTTTCCCGACGGTCATTTGCGAAGTTTTCTTCTCCCGTCGGGCGTTTCATAAGCTCCTTTGGCAGCCAAGCTTTAAGTACCCTGTCCAATGCGGACAGCTCGATGGGCTTTGCGATATAATCATTCATACCCGCAGCCAAGAACATTTCCCTCACTCCGTTTACCGCATTTGCAGTAAGAGCAATGATAGGCAGCTTTTTATAATATTCGCCCTCTGTTTTGCGAATGAGCTCTGTAGTTTCCACACCGTCAAGTTCCGGCATCATATGATCCATAAAAACAAGGTCAAAATCCTTGGAACGGAGCAGTGAAATTGCTTCCCGTCCGCTGTCCGCTGTCATCACCTGCATATGATACGGGCGCATAAGTCCCATGGCTACTTTCAGATTTATTGCATTGTCGTCCACCACAAGTATACGAGCTTTGGGCGCAACAAATCTTATGGAAGAGCTTCTCCTGTCGTTTATGCCGGCAAGAAGTCTTTCATTGTTGAGCACCGCAGCCACCGACAGCACATAAAAGGGCTTGAATATACACCTGATATTTTCGGGGACTTCAACAGCATTGTTTCTGTCCTGTACCACAACCACCCTGTACTTTTCGGCAGCCTTTGTAAAATATTCCTTTTCGGCAATATATTCTTCCCGTCCCACAAAAAGGTGAGTGTATTCCTTTTGAGCCAGATGCGCTTTCAGCTCTTCCATTGAACCGAAAAGCTCTATATCCGTATTCAGCGTTTCGCCAAGCTCTTCAACAAGCGAGGCATACTCCTGCCCCACCGCTTCAAATTCAAATTTAGTCATATCGATAAAGCCTGCGGCGTGAATATTTTCCGGCTCTTTTAGGGAAACAAACGGCACAGGATCGGAAACCTTTAACGGAATGACAAAACGGAACTCCGAGCCTTCTCCGTAAACGCTGGAAACATTTATGTACCCGCCCATCTTCGTTATCAGCTGCTTTGAAATGGCAAGCCCCAGCCCTGTCCCCTCAACCGAACGGTTTTTCTTGGTATCCACCTGCTGAAAGCTGCTGAACAGCTTTTCAAGATTTTCCTCGGATATTCCTATTCCGCTGTCTTTGACGGATACGGAAAGGTTTATTCCGTAATCCCGCCTTGTCATTGATACCTTTATTCGTATAACGCCGCTGTGCGTATATTTAATGGCATTGGTCACTAAATTTACGATCACCTGACGTATGCGTATTTCATCGCCGATGATTCCCATGGGAATATTCGGGTCTGCACTGACAAGAAGCTCTATATTCTTGTTTTCCTTTCGTGTGACCGCCATATTCATCACATCATTAAGGGTGGATGCAATATTAAACTCGTCCTCTATGATTTCAAGTTTGCCCGATTCTATCTTGGAAAAGTCCAAAATATCGTTTATGATAGAGAGCAGGCTTCGTCCCGAATTTTGGATATTAAAGCAGTAGTCCCTTACCGTTTCGCTTATGTCCCGTTCCCGTAAGATAAGCTCGCACATTCCCACAATGGCGTTCATGGGCGTGCGTATCTCGTGGCTCATATTTGCAAGAAAATCGCCCTTTGCTTTGTTGGCACTGTCCGCCTCGAGAAGAGCAGTCTCCAGCTTTTGACAGTCGGGAGTTTCAAGATTGAAGAAGATCATCATTACAGCAAGAGTTACCGGGAAAAGGATAAGAAGATAATCCGACATTATACCGAACTGTAATATTGCCCCCACCGTAATAAACGGAACTATCGACATGACCGTCATAAATGCCTTCGGCTCGATATGCTTTCTGTCAGCGCACACCAGAACTACGCCGTAAACAAAGAAATACAGCGTAACTGCATATGTCATAATATAAAATTTTCCTCTTGTGTAGACAAGGTTTTCATCAAAGTAAAAGATAAATCCCCAAAAGACATTTGCGGTAAGAGCCGCAGCATATGCCGCAAACACAACTGCATTTACCCCGCGGAAGACCCTGCTTACCGCTTCTTCTCTGATAAACGCCTCCATATATAAAGAGTAGCTGTATGCCGTAAAGGCAAGGGCAAAAAAATACATTCCGTTCCATACCATATTCAGCTTCACCGGGAACAGCTCGCTGTAACTTATGGCAAACCCCGTCCCTATATCAAGGATAAGAGCCGCAAACAGCCAGCCGATGAGCCTGTTAAAGCACATGGTCTGTTTTGTCCGTTTCGTCCGCTGATTTGCCGTATTCAGCACGGCGAGGGTAAGGAATATAAGCGATGCGGCCTCAAAGCAAATGTCATATTTCATTATATTTCCTCCGTTAAGGAAGTGTTGATTTAAGGAATTACCGATTTAAGGTTTTTCTCCCGCCGAAGGCGGGAGAAAAA
>JAMOZU010000137.1 GCA_023667745.1 Ruminococcus sp. | reverse complement strand
TTTGTGCCAGCGGTCTATCATGCCCGATTCGGCGTCCCACATGTGGAGGATGCGAATTGATGACTCGAAACGGTCTCGGTTTTCATAGGCGTACTCGTCAAGCTCCTTATCTATGAGCTTTAAAGCGTCCTGCTCGTCCGTAGACCACAGACCTTTACTTTCAAGCCACACGGCATAAAAATCTCCTCCTCGAATCATCAAATCAGCGCTTTTGTTTATGATAAACCGAGGGTATATTTCTACCGTGCCCTGCTTGGTGGTTCTGGTGGAAATCATGAAAAAATCTGCCATGGCTTTTAGCTCCTTTAGTTATTCATAGCTTGAAAAATATATGTCCCCCTCTTTAAAAAGAGGAACGCCGTAATCGCTGTAACGGGAGAGCCTGAAAAATATAACGGACGAGTCTGTCCTGTTTTCAAGCTCCTCTTTAACAAGCGTTATAAGCTCGTTCGTTGCTTCGCACCGTTCCGCTCTGCCGTTCCACATTACTGTGAACTGGTGAGGCTGATAGATGACATCGTTTACGCTGTCGGGAAAATGTTCCGAGTCAGCGCGGTTAAGCACAGTGTCGATAACAAGCCGCTTAACGTACTCACTTTCGCCCTCTGCCTCTGCCATAGTCACCAAAGCTATCAGGCTTATTTCCTCATCGGTGAGGGAATATTGCTCTTCCTCTGATGATTTTGCAGTTTGTTCAATAACCGTTGCAGTACCGACAGCTGTTTCGTGCTGTCCGTCGGGAGTCCCTGCCGTGCAAGCCGTTCCCGCAATGACAGCCGCCAAAATTATGTAATCAATAAACCGTCCCATAGCAAAGCTCCTTTTCCAATTGCTTAATTCTAATACGCTGAAGATATACAGTCAGCGACAGTCCCAATGCAGCTGCCAGAAGAGCCGCCGTTGAAGCGGGAGCTTTCTGCCTGACGGTAAGCTCCACAAAAATCTTTTCCATAGTCAGTCCTCCTTGTAATTGTTTAAGTACCACATTGCCTGATACCATATTTCGGTTTGACGCATATCGCAAGGGCAGTTTTTTACCGTGAACAAACCGCCCTCGCCGCAGCGTCCGTGCTTTCGTTCAAGAAAAATATGAACCCGCTTTTTCACAAAGCTCTCCGAATAATTTCCGTCGGTCATATTTTCAAGTCCGAGATTTTTTATCATGCCCCAGAACCACACGCTTACCCGTGAGCCTTTGTCCGGGTCAAACATTATCTCGTTTTCGCACCGCAGAGCCAGCGCCGTCATCATTTCAAGAACGCTGCAAGGGTGAGTGTCAAGGCTTGAAGCGATGACCGCTTCGGGGATATTGTACTCTCTCCCGAAGCGGTAACGCAGGTCAATGCCGTCCTCATAGCGGTTGCCGTCAAGTTCCACGGAGTAGTAAAATGCCGTGGAATGAAGTTCTTTCAGCAATGATGAATATTTATGCGCTCTGTCGCAAATCAAGCCAGCGAGATAGTCGAGATACTTGCTGTAAATGCTTTCTTTCATTATTCCCTCCCAAGATAAGGTCTGCCGATACAAATCTCGTCGTAAGTTCGCTCGTCACGGACTATCTCATAGTCTGTGCGGACGTTGTCGTTTCGTATATAAACGCAGTCGGTATCTTCGCTGTCAAAATATAATTGCAGCTTCCTTGCACTGCCCACGTTTGAACGGGTCGGAACTATTCGTTCGTAGTTGTCGTCGCTTGCAAGCACACTGTCGGAAAAATATACGAGACTTATCTTCCCGTAATCGTCAAACTCTCCGAACTGTTCGGGAGTAATATCATAGATGTTATCCGAAACGGCGGAAGAGCCGCCATCGTGTTTTACTCCCGAATAGTCCACCTTCTTTTTAACGCTTGCGGCAACGCTGTCAGCAGGTTCATCGGCAGGTACTGTGGGAGAGACCCGCTTTGCGAATGTTTCTTTAACACTTTCTATCTCCTCGTCTGCCAGCCGCTTATACTTTTCTTCAAAGAAACGGCGGCAGAGGAAAACCCCGCAAACTGCGCCCGCAAGCCCGAAAATCAATGCCGCTGATTTAACCGTCATAATCCGAACCTCCTTTGATAGTTATAGCCGTAACGGCAAGTCCGCCGAACAGCAGTGATATGCTTAAAAGTATGCCTCCCGCAATATGCCGCTTTGCCTTGGTGTTAAGGGTGTAGTCAAGCATGGAGATAAACGCTTCAAAACTATCCATTTACGCTCTCCCTCCGCCCGACAGAACGGCTATGCCGCCCACAAAGAATATCCCTGCCATTGCCGCAAACACCGAGGCAAGAGTTATTCTGATTTTTTCCATAAATACCGCCTGCCTTTCATATCATATCAAGGATATTGCCGTCTACGTTAAAGTCGAGAACATACGCCTCTCTTCCGACAACAACGTCCTCTTCGCTCGCATAGCAATTGCAGAATTTCAAGCCGAAATCCACATAGCCGTCGCCGTCCTTATTGCCGTAGACCCAGCCTAAAATCTGCCCCGCTTTTGTTCTGGGAATGCCCAGACAATCGTAAACGTCGTTTAAGAACAAATACCCTTGAGCCCGCAGTTTATCATTGGCGTAACTTTGCTGTGAGCTTAAAAACATACGGTTGTAATCGGGATTTTTCTCCCAGTTGGGATTGGTTTCGTCAAATATAGCCCGGTAGTCGAACCGATGAGGGTCGACTATGTTCACGTTTTGTGCCTCAGCCATTTCGTTTTCGTCTTCTGTCTGTTTATCGGCAAGATGGGACTCGAAACCGTTTCTCAGCTGTGCGTCCGCCTCGTCTCCGTACTTTTCTTTCACGGCGTTTCTGTAATCCCTGAACCCTTTTTCCGCAACCGCATAAGCCGCAGAAACCGCCAGTAACCTTGACTTAAGGATATTGTGGGAAGTGAGAATGCTTGCTACGGAAAGCCCGCCTACAATAACTGCGGGAGCGTACAGCTTGGCTATGCTTACAGCTTCTTTGATGTAAATTATCTTGATGTCGTTCTTGGCGTCCTCCTCGGTGTATCTGTCCTTGAAAATATCAGCCTTGGTACTGTCGCAGACGGTCTCAAGCTGTGTGTTCGCCTCTTCGATAACAGCGGACAGCCTGGTCGTTGCCCTGCATGCCATTACCGTGCTTGCAATGCCCCCTGCGATGCCTGCAAAAAGCAGTATTTCGGGGCTGTGTTTCTTGACCTTAAGGACGGTCTTGGAGATAAATCTCATAATTTCCTGTTTCATAAATATAAAACTCCTTTTCTTAAATTAATCAATGGCTCTTGGTTTGGGAAAACGCAGAAGATAACCGTCACGTGTCTTTACAATGTCTGCGCCTTCTATGCTTTTCCAGCCGTATTTGGTATCGGTGTTACGGCCGGGAAGCCCCGCTAAATCAAACAAATCGGCTACGGTTACAAATCCGTACTCGCTGATACATTCTTCCATTGTAAAGAGAATATCCTCAGCTTCCCCTCTGGTGGGGACTATGATATTGTCAAAGCGATATACCGATGAACGGCGGCTTTGCTCGGATGTACCGCCCACGTCAATATAACTGCGCCTTGATGAACCGTACCTGTCGGACTTTGAGTCATAGCTTATGTAGCTGCCTTTGCGGTTTCCCGTACTTCGGCACTGTTCGCCCAATAAAACAGACGTGCTTTCGTGGATAGTATCGGCTATCATTCCCTTAATAGCGGGAACAATAACATCATGCCAGATATAATCCTTCACATTAGCAGCATTTTCGGCAATAAATTCCTCGGCGATTTTCTGCAAACCGCTTTGAGGAGCTATTTTGCCGTTGGCTATCTTTCTGATAGTCTTCACCTTTACGGGCGTTTCTTTTGACTTATGGGAGTTGCCCCTGTAATCGTCAAATTCCATTAACAAACCTCCGTTTCTCAAAAAGCAAAAGAGAATGCGCCTTGTTACAGACGCACCCCCGTGCCAATAAATTTACTTGGATTTCTTTTCGGTATCCTCGGTCTCCTCGTCCGTTTCAGGTTCATCGCTTTCAACATCAATGACCTCCGCTGACTTTTTCGACTTTTCGGTCTTTATTACCGCCGCTTTCTCCCTGAGCTTGCCTACTCCTTTCCAGATGGCTTTGCCGATGCTTACCGCACCTGCTATCGCCAGTCCTCCCACGAGCAGAACAACCCCGGCAGAAGCTCCGCCTTCGTCCTCACAGTCTTCGTCCTCGGTATCGTCATTATAAGCCGTAAGCTCATAATCCTCGTTCACGTTCTCAACTTCGTTGACCTCGTTCTCCATGATTTTCTCTTCCATAATAAAAATCTCCTTTAAAATTTATTTGGGATTTCTCCCATAATATAGGCTGTTTTTCCTGCGAGCTAATCGAGAGGGTAGAGCCTGTAGCCCAACACAAGGCAAGGACGGCCGTCTTCTGTGATGTCGCTTGTGAAATTAACGTTCAGTTCCTTTCCTATATGCCAGCCCAGTCGTTCTCCCACGGATATACTCTTCAGCCCTATTTCGTAATAGAAATCGTTAAGGGAAGCATATCCGCAGGGGTCGCCGATGATGCCTGCATTTATTGTGTTTACGGCTCTGCGGACAGTCTCTATATCACTGCTGAAATATCTCCCGCTTGCTCCGTCAAAGCAAAGACAACTGCCCTTGTCGGTGACTATGACCTCTCTGTCGGTCACAGGACAGCGTTTCCTGCTTTCGGCGGCGGCAAGGCTTTGTATCTCCTCCTCTTTCTTTTCGCCCACGGCTTTGAGGGTCTGCTCCCGATAGTCGTTAAAGGCTGTTTCCGAAAGAGTGTAGGCGGCGGCAAGAGCTGCGTTTCTGCGGAGATTTACCGAACTTGCGCCTATTATGCAGGCGGCTGAAACGGCGGCTGTGATACCTGCGGGAATATAACATTTCCAGACAGTCTTAACGGTTTCGGTCTTGCCAAGTTTCTCCGTTTCATGTTCCTTTTTTCGCTCCTCCATAAGAGTCATAGCCTTGGGAGTTGCGGTTGCCGCCATAACGCCTGCGGAAATCATACCGATAATTCCCAGACCCGTCAGAATTTCCGGACTGTGCTTTGTTAGCCCCGCCGCCAGTCCGCCGAATATTTGCTTAAAGTTAAGTTTCATAACAAATCTTCCTTTCCGAATAAAGACAGAATATCCAGTCCCACGTTGTAAGCGGCGGCAAAAACGTCGTCCCCCGCTTTTCCCCGACCTTTAAAATATTCCGCACGCTTGACAAACAGTGCGATAACAGTAAAAGGGTCTGCGTTTGAAGATATGACCTCGGTTATGATACGCTCTGCCGCCCAGCGGGAATATGAACGTTCCCTGAAATAATAACCGGGCCAGTTGGTTGCCGGGTCAAATAAATGTTCTTCCGTATATTTGCGTATCCGGCCGACTATTTCACGCTTGGTGATAACGCTCATCTCCTTTCGCAAAAATAAAAGACGAATCCTTTACAAGACCCGTCTTTTAAACCGTTACTTTCTTCCGAATTGCTTTTTTACCTTTTCAAGGTCGATGACCTTGCCCGATGTGCTTTGAGTAAGCGCAGAACCCGCTAAGTTCAGCACAAACCCCGCAAGGGCAATAAGCAACGCCTTTACATTCATAAAAAATCACTTCCTTTCACAATAGAACGTGTTTTTGAGGCGAGGCAAAAGCAAAGAGCGTCCGTTTTTTACAAACGCTCCCGCAGTGGAATTACTTCCTCTTAAATTTGCCGCAAACCAACACAGCCTTTTCCTTGAACCACTCATAGTTAGCGGAAACAAAACTGTAGAGTACTACAAGCGCAGCAATAACGCTGTAACCGCGCCAATGCAGCTTGAGAAACTCTATCTCCTGCTTCCAAACCATTTCGTACAAATCAACAAAAAACCTTGCCATAATGATTTCCTCCAATCCGAAATTTACGGAATCTCTTCCATTAAAGGGCTTGTTTTTCGTGCGAATACGGTAAAAATAAAAGAGCCGAAGTATAAACCTCGGCTCTCGGTGCTTAATCGTCTTCGTCGTCCGTTACGTCCCCGTTAGAACACACCTTCGTGCATTCGGGATAATCCGGAAATCCGCATATTGTACACAGCATATTATGCCGTATATTTTCATCGGGAATGTATTCGTCAAATTCTTCCTCGACTATATGGTATTTTCCGTTCTTACCTCTTACGGGGGTCGCCTTTACAGAATGAACAACCATAACATCAGCCTCCTTTAATAATATTATAGCACATTCTGTCATAAATGTAAAGCCTTATTAGGAAATTAATCCGTCGTACAGCTTTGACACTTCCTTAAATGTTTCTTTGTTTGCCTTGACCCCGATTTTGAAGATATATTTGCCTTTGTCGTTTCTGTCAACTTCAACCACAAATTTAATCTCCTGAGTTTTCAGCATTCTCAGACACAAGCCCAAATGCCTGTCACATGTAGCAATCAAATACTTCATGACCAAAGCACCTCCTTTCAGAATAGAACCTGTTTTTTATGCGAAAATAAACAGCCCGTGTTTCAGGGCTGTTCAAAGCTATTTCTTTTTGCTTTCGATGATTTTCTTGATAATCAGCGCAAGTACGATTATACATACTATCACATCGCCGAATACAACAATGACAGCTGCGCCGCCTACGCTTAAAGCGACAACAACCACCACTGTCAGTATAACGAGTATAAGTATGAGAATACTTAACGTTATCATACAAATCAACTCCTTTCACAATAGAACAGGTTTTTGGTGCGAATCGTGAAATAAAAAGAGAGAACGCACATTACGCACGCTCTCTCAAAGCCTACTTCTTAAAAGGTCTAAATTCCCTTATAAGACCCTTGAATGTCTGGGAGGTGAATGTTCCCGTTTCCTCAAACTTGAAG
>JAMOZU010000136.1 GCA_023667745.1 Ruminococcus sp. | reverse complement strand
TTCTGCCTATTGAAAAATATCTTACGCAAGTATATAATAGTATCATAAGATGAAGGAAACGAAAGGACGGTAAATAGAATGAAAGAATTATTAAAAGCATTACAGGCAACAGAAGAAAAAGCAAATGAAATTGACAGGGCGTGGGACGCTGACCCGGAAAATGAAGCCCTTGAAGCCGCTTTTGATGAAGCGTATGCGGCAGAATACAAGGCGCATGAAGCCCTTGCAAATGAGATTGTCAGAACCACTTCCGGCAGGATTGATTTTAAGACAGCCAGCGCAATGATTAACAAAAAGCGGGCAGAACTCGAAAACCTGATCGCAAGATTATCATAAACCACCGGGGCGGCAGCTCTGCCGCCCCTCCAGCAAAGAAAGGACCCTGAACAATGAAAAATTATGAATTTGAAAAAGCTGCATACAATAAAGCTGTCCTGCTGAAAGCCCTTGCAATGACAAAAGCCGTTGCGATCACCGCCCGGCGCAAAGAATGTCATTACCCGATCTATTTTGAATTAAAGCGTATCAATGAGTATTTGCAGGACCATTCCGGGAATAGCTGCTACTTCTACAGCCCGTACCGTCTGGAAAACTATAGAAACGCTGTCGGGAACCATTACCGCACCACCACGAAAAAGGAACTTGACAGAATGGCACGGCTGGCAAAAGAAGAAATGAAAGAAATGATTCAATCTATCTTCCGTGACGCTAAAGAAGGAAGCCTGATCTTGAAATAGTCCCCCTGCCCCGGTTCTTCCGGGGCTTCTCTTTTATCTTACGCAAGTATACATATTGCACAAATATACTTGCGTAACTTTGTCTATTCTGCCTATTGAAAAATATCTTACGCAAGTATATAATAGTATCATAAGATGAAGCAAAGGAAAGGACGGTAAATAAAATGAAAAAGTTTGAAGTAGGTAAGGAATACAGTATGAGAAGCATTTGTGACCACAACTGTATCTGGACATATACGGTAATCGCCCGGACAGCCCAGACAATCACAATCACGAACGGGAAAGAAGTTCAGAAATGCCGTATCAATAAAAAGATTTCTGAATACAGCAACGCCGAAACAATTTACCCTCTGGGGCGTTACTCCATGTGTCCCAGTCTTACAGCTTAATAAACCACCGGGGCGGCAGGGCTGCCGCCCCTCCAGAAAAGGAAGGAAGGAAAGAAAAATGATGTTAGCAGACAACTTCAACGATTTTGTAAACAAGGTATCAGAAGCGGAAAGAACCGCACTTAATAGCCCCGCAGGGCAGGAACTCACACAAAAGCTGCTTGAAATGAAGCTGGCGCAAAACCCGAACTTGACCCCGGAAGAATGGGCGCAAACAAAATCAGAATTTATGACTTTCATGTTTGCGGTATTTGTTCAGGAAGTGCCGGAAGCAATGCACGAATTGGGACATCATGTTTACAATGAGTTACGGGAAGGGAATTGAAGCCCCGTATTTGCCCCACAAGCGCAAATAAAGCCCCGCAGGTAAAGAAATACACCTGCGGGGCTTTTCGCCTGTCTGTGGCGGCTCTGCGTTCGCTGTGGGGCTATTCTAATTCAATTTGCGTCACGCCCTCTGCCGCCGCTGCCGCTTCCTCTGCCGTCACGGTCCCGGTTTTCTTCCCGGCTGCGTCGTATACGTTCACTGTGCCGTCTTCGTTATCCTCCAGCGCACCTTCCGGCACTTCATCTGTAGCAACTGCGACTTTCTCCGGGGCTGCCGTGTAAATGTTCACCGTGGACCCTTTCGCCGCTGCCCGCTCCCCGATCTTGTAATATGTCGCCAGCGTTTCATCTGCCGCCGCTGCTTCCTTCTCCCCGGCTTTCATGGCATTATAGGCAGACTGGGCTATTGCCCGCAGTTGGTCTTCCGTGACTTCAATTCCGGCTTCGTCTGCGATCTCTTTCAGCTTTTCGACAACCGCCGCCATCTTCTCTTCCCCGGTCTGCTTCTTCATGAACTCTTTCGCCCATTCAACGAACTTTGCCGCCCACTGGGAAAGCGTCGCCAGCTTATCCGTTACGCTTTTCGGGATATTCGGGAAAACATACTTCCCGACGACAAAAGCCGCAACCACAAGCCCTAACTGTACCGCTAAAATTGTAAAGTCATTCATCTTCTTTTCCTCCTGATCTTATTTTTCCGGCAGCTTCAAAGTCTGCCCGGCATAAATCGTGTTGCTGGTCAGCCCGTTCAGGGTCTTGATCTCATTATAGCGGGAACCGTCGCCCAACTGTGCCGCCGCAATCGCCCACAAGCTGTCGCCCTTCTTCACGGTATAGGTTTTCACGCCGCTTCCCGGAATCCTGATTTTCTGCCCGACGTTTATAATATTCGGGTTTGCAATGCCGTTATAGCTTGCCAGCTTCTGGTATGTAGTGCCGTACTTTGCAGCGATCTTTGAAAGCGTGTCGCCCGCCTGAACCGTGTAAACCGTTTCCCCGGAACCTGCGGACCCGGAAGACGTGCTGCCGGAAGCCTGCGGGGTCCCTGCCGCCGCCTGGACGCTTCCCGCCTTGCTTGCGTAATCAGGCAGGCAATAACCCCGGATATACCGCCCGTTTACCTGCAAAGTCCTTTCTCCCACCTGATCGTTCATATTTCCTTCAATAACCGTGATCGTGTTCCCGCTCACTGATTCAACAATCCCGACGTGTTCCGGGTAGCCCGTGCAATCCCCCACCCCGTTGTCGTCCCAGTCGTACATGATAACATCTGCGGGCTGCGGTCTGTATGCGTCGTTTTCCTGCCAGCGTCCCTTTGCTTTGTACAGGTCGATCATTGCGCCGCAGCCACATTCCGTTAGCATAATGTCTGTAAGCCCGCACTTGATAGCAACAAAGGAAACAAATGTGGCGCACCATGCGTCCGTATACTTCACAAGATAGCCCCTCGCCAGCGGCTTGTGTGCGTTGTAGCCGTCAATGATCTTCCTGTGGCTCCCGTCCGCTTCCTTGCTTCCCAGATAGCTTCTCGCCGTCTGTACTACGCTGTTTCTTAACTCCTGTTCTGTCATAGTCTTTTTACCTCCTGACTGATTATTGTTTGCAGTCCCCGCAGCCGCCTTGAAAAGCTCCTGTGCTTTTTTATATACAAGGTTCCTGCGGTCGCTGTATTTCCCCATCACACGGTCTGCAAGTGCCGCCGTATGAATAAAGGCAAGTTTTACTTTCCCGGCTCCCCCGGCTCTCTGTGCTGCGTCTTCCCCGACACGCTTTGAAGCTCCTGCCCCGCCCTGATTCTCCAAATCTGCAAAATATACAAGGCTCTGCGGGTCCTCAATCCCCATATTTACCCCGTGCGTGACATATGAAAGAATGTCTTCTTCTGCCTGTGCGTCCTGTACCTGCTTCCCCTGTGCGCTCCCCAGAATCTGTGACAGCTTCCCTTTTTCTGCCGCCGTCGCTTTCCGGGTCCCCCAGTCGGAAGCCGTCGTGATCTCTTTGTACAGGTCTTTCCCCAGAACGGCTTCCGCTTGCGCCTGCCCGGTCTTTTGTACAATCTTTTTCAGCAGGGACAATGCCCGGTTCCCGTGCCACTGTACTTTCCCGACGCTCAACGCCCCGTTGTCGTCTGCATTGACAGAAGCATAATTTCCTTCATTCGCAAAAATGATTTTCGCCGCTTCCGCTGCGATCTCCCTTTTTAATTCCTCTTTCATCTGTCCTTCCTCCCTTACTGTGAACCCATGCCGGAAAAATCAGAAAGGGAACCGCACAAGTCCGGGTTCCCCTTCTTGATCTTCTCTAAATTTTCCGCTTTGCTCTTCCAACAATAGAACGCCACCGCAAAAGCCGCCACGCCGCCCGTGAAGGTCAGCAGGCTTGAAAGCTGGTAAATGTCTTTCACGATCACCACCCAGACAGCGACGGCAAAAGCTATGTAATACGTTACCATGATTGAAAATACAATGATTTTCGTTGCCTGTGTCTTCTTCTCCGGGTGTTCCTTTGCTTCCCGCTTCCGCTTGCGCCTTGCCGCCGCAACCCACCGCAGGTTATACAGGAACACAAGAAAAGCGCATAGAATAAAGCCTAATACAAAAAATAACAATTTCATTCGTCGTCTTCCTCTCTTTCCACAAGAAAATCATTCTTTTCACAACGGCGCATGTATACGTTGCTTACATACCTATACGCCATATCTACACGCCCGTTTTCAAGTTTGTTTGCCTTGATATACTCTTCATAGTCGCTGTAGGTTTCAAAAAAGTTGTCAAATTCTTCTTTCGTGTGCCGCCTGCGGTTCATGCACTCATTGGCAAAAGTTAAGATTTCATGCCTCCAGCTTTCCACCTTGTGCTGCTGCAAGTCCTTTTCGATCTTGTCAAGCTGTTCTTTTATTTCCTGATTCATCAATGCCCCTATGCGCTTGACAATGTACCGCACGGGCTGAAACTTTATGCCGGGGGTCAGGTCAATTACAATCCCCAACGCCGCCAGCAACGCCAGCCCCTCTTTCAACGCCTTCAATAGTTCCATTTCTGACATTTCCGCATACCTCCTGTTTATACATTTCATTCAAACTTTTCCGCAGCCCGTAACTTTCAAAATGCTGTAGTATTCCCCGGTATGAAGCAACGCTTCTGTCAAGCGTTTCTTTGTCAATTTCGCCTATTGTGTAGGCGTGAAACATGTACCGCAGCCGCTTTTTCAGTTTCTTTGCAGTCTTCTTCCGCAGTTTCTTGTGTGTTGACCATACCCGGAAGCCTACAAACTCAATGCCCATAGTTGTCGGGCGTATGCAGGTTTTCTTGTTTAACTGCAAATTCAATTCCCGTCCCAGAAAGACGGCTATTTCCTGTTTCACCTTTTCCAGATACTTTTTATCCTCATGCAAAATAATAATGTCGTCCATGTACCTGATATAGTAGTGTAACCTCAATTTGTGCTTACAGAATTGGTCAAGCTCATTCAAATACAGATTAGCGAACATTTGAGAAGTCAAGTTTCCTATAGGCAAGCCAACATCATCTAACATGCGGTCAAAAGCAACGTCCCCTATATCCGCACCTAACGGCAGCCCAAATTTTGTGTCTTCACAATCAATGATTTTCGCCAGCAGGTCTAAAAGTGGCGGGTCATCAATCATCTTTGCAAGAATCTTCTTCAAAATGCTGTGGTCTATCCTGTAGAAATACTTTGAAACGTCTAATTTCAGGTAATAGTATTTCTGCGGCTTCCTGTCGGTCTGCCTTAACCAGTATTGCAGGCGGTCTATTGCCTTGTGCGTCCCCTTGCCTATCCTGCAAGCGTAACTGTCATAGATAAACCGCTTTTCAAAAATCGGGTTTACCTGCCTGTATATGGCATGTTGCGCCACCCTGTCCTTAAATAGCAAAGACATTATCAGGCGTTTCTTTGGTTCGTACACATAGAAAATATTATACCTTCCTACGTTGTATTGACCCCAGATCAATTCATTCTGTAAAATTATCAGGTTATCTTCCAGCCGGTCCGTGTACTGCATAACGTCCGGTCTGTACCGTTTGCACCTGATAGCGGCTTTGTAAGCACAAAACAGGTTTTCAAAGTCATAAATTTTCGGGAAAATTCCCCTGATCTTCTTCAATCCCTGTTACCTCCTACAAACAAAAATTCGCCGGGCAAATTTACTCCGGTCCACCACTCCGTTTCAAACGTGGCATATTCATTCAGCTTTTACACTGACTTTCATTTTGTAAGACAAATTCCTGATTGTGTCTTACAAAATTACTAACTGCCGCCCCGGCAATTTAATCTTCTTCCTACGGTCCCCGGTTCCCCGGTCGCCTTTGGAACGGAAAAGAACCCCTTTAACCCATACGCACGGGACACGCTCACTTGTGAACGTGACTTTCTGGCAATAGGGGTGAAGCGGAACGGAACGAAACGTTGTTGTTGACGTTAGAACGGGCGTTGTTCAAGTTCAACGCCGACACACCACCGTTGGAAGTGTTGTTGAAGCTCGAACCCCGGATAGGCACGGCAAGTCCTCTATAACGGTTCTTTCCCGATATGAAAAAAGCAGGTTTCCCCGCTCATTTCTTTAATGATTTATAATACCCGCCGATCATGCAGCCGATTTCATTTATCTTCCGGGAAATATTTTCATATTTCCGCAGGGAAAGACATGGCTTCCGGCTGCGTGTATATTGCGGGTCTGCCGCAAGCCGTACAAGGTGGCGCAACACGTCAACTTCATTGTCAAGTTCTCCCAGTGTCGTTTTCTTGTAGTGCTTATTTTCTAAAGTCACCACAAGCCGCAGGACGGAAAGCATTGTTGCCCGTATATCCTCGGCAAGCCGTCTTTGCGCCCGTGGAAATTGTTCCAGCTCTGGTCCCGTGTATAGAATCAGCTCATAAACTTTATTTTTCGTTTTGAAGTCGTCTGCCGTTGCGTTGTCCCGTACCGGGTCAAGCTCCGGCAGATTTTCTTTTTCTTCCATTTTGCGCCCCGCCTTGTCTATTCTGTTTTTGTGAAGGGGCTTGCTGCCGCAAGCCCCGCAGTTTATCAGTTATCAGTTTCCAGTTAATCAACAAAAGCGGAACGGAACGAAACGTCGCTGTGGACGCGAGAACGGGCGTGGTTCAAGCTCAACGCCGACACACCACCGCCGGAAGCGCCGTTGAAGCTCGAACCCCGGAAAGGCAGCCTTTCGCCGTTGTTCCTTGCCCAGTAATGCCCCGGCGTACTCTGCCCGCTGTCCGGGAAAAGCCCTGCGGCAATTAAAATTTTCGGGATTGAAACGCCTGATACTGCCTTTACGTCTTTGAACTTTACGTTTGTATCGTTGCTGTCCGTCGTCTGTGTCGTAACGCCTGTATTGATACGCAATGTTGCGTCACTTGCG
>JAMOZU010000135.1 GCA_023667745.1 Ruminococcus sp. | reverse complement strand
CTCAAGGGAGAGGAACGAAGCAGGCGATGCATGGCTTGACATGAATGACAGCGACTTTACCTTTACTCTGACTCAAAGCGATGTGAAAAATATAGACACTCATATATGCTTTGAAGCCTCAAACTTGTCCGTAGATTCGGTGATACTTGAATCGGCGGAAGAAGCGGGCGGAGGCGGAAACAGAGGGGACGGCGGAGATGAGGGCATTGAAAGCATACCTCTTGCAAAGCCACTGCATATCCCGCTGAACGCCGCATATCCCGGAGACAACAGATACGGCAAATGGATAGACAGCGATATACTGAAAAATTTCGATGGGGATATCAAGGTCACTCTTGATGTTGAAACGGTAAACAAAACGGAAAACTGGTCTACCCTGCGGATAGAGGACAGCAGCAGGAAAGCCCTTGACATCAGTGCCTGCAATATGGGTACGGACGATACGGACAAATATGTCATCTACAACGGTCAGTCGGAATTTTCATTTGTTGTAAGCTCCGATGTGCTTAAAGAGACCGACAGCATAAGACTGCATGTGTATAATCTGTGGATAAAAAGTGCCGTTATCGACGATTATGACCCCGCCGAGGACGAGATAAGCCCCGACGCAAAAATTATCCCTCTTGACAGCGAATATCCCGGCGACTGGCAGGGGAGCAAGCCCATAATGAAAAATGAGCTTACCGCATTTAACGGGGACGTAAGGATAACGCTGGAAATTGAAGCCGTAAATGATGATACCGTTCATATCCTGCCCTGCGGCAGCGATACAGTAGATTATCTCGTTATTATCCCCGACTGCGTCAGCGAATGTTCCTACAGCGACGGTCTGTATATGCTGGGGCAGAAGAATGTCCCGGATAAATTCACCTTTGTTATCACTGCAGAGGAAATTGCAAAACTGAACGACGGCTGGGGACTTTTCTTTCAGGGAGAAAATTTCACAGCAAAGTCCGCAGCCCTTGAAAAGGCTGAATAAAAGGAATTGCCGTTCAAAGGAAACCGCAAGCTGTTTGAAAGGGGTAAATCATGAAAATGGATACGCTTGATTTAGAGAAAAAGATCATGGAAGAGGACGTGTTCGACGAGGCGGCTGTAATTGCCAACAGGTCTCCGGGCGTGCATATCCTGATAAACAACTATATAACGCAAACTGGCATTTCCCATACAGAGATAATTCGCAAGCTGAACCTTGAACGCAGCCACGGTTATCAGATACTCAACGGCAGAAGAGTCCCCACAAGAACGCAGATAATTAAAATAGGGCTGATAATGGGGCTTGCATACGAACAGGTGCAGGGACTGCTCAAAGCCGCAGGCAAGGAGTCGCTGTATGCAAGGAATATAGCCGATGCAAGAACGCTCTATTCCATCGAACATAAACTGGACTATGACGAGGCGTGCGAGTTCATATGGGAGGAATAGTAATTAATAGTTAATAGTTAGTCAGGCGAATGTGAACCACTGCAAGGGACATATACGGCTATCATTCGGCACAACACCAAGCGACAGCCCGGGGGTGGGGAAGGGGTCAAGGAAGGGAGGGAGTGGGGTCCCCCCCCACACTGCAGACTGCAGTATGCAAAAAAATGAAAGCATTTCATAGAAATTAAGTTTGGCAAGTCGCAAAAGCCCAAAAAACTAACCTCATTTTTGAAAAAGCCCCACAGCGATTGAGTGGGAACAGCCCCACCGGCAATTGAGGTAAAAAAGCAGCATAAAAAGTGCTGTTTTTTTTGTTGCATTTTTTCGGGGGATATGCTATAATTGTATAAAAGAGGTGATAAGATTGGCAAAAGGCTTTGACGAAAACAGCCCCGCAGATGCCTTGAAAGCGGGAACTATCCTTGCGGACCGCTATGTAACGGGCAGGGTTATAGGCAGCGGCGGATTCGGGATAACATATCTTGCATACGACACTGTTGACCCGAAAAAGGTGGCAGTAAAGGAATATTATCCCAAAGGCGTTGCGGTGCGAGCACCGGACGGTATAACGGTAGAGCCGATAACAGCCGTCTACAGTCCGGATTATGAAAAGGGCAGGGAACGTTTCGGCAACGAAGCGGCGATCCTTATGCGGCTCAAAAGCAGCAGCGATGTCATAAATATATACGATTCATTCGGGCAGAACGGCACGGCTTACTATGTTATGGAATATGTCAGCGGACTTACGGTAAGAGAGTATGTACAAAAATACGGCAGGGCAAGCGACGGTCAGGCACTGTATCTGGCAAAAGAGATCGCTCCCTCATTCATACAGATGCATGATATGAACATTATCCACAGAGACCTGTCCCCGAACAATATTATGATAGACGAAAAGGGAAATGTCAAACTGGTGGATTTCGGCAACGCCCGTTATTTTTCCCTTGACGGCGGCAGCAGTATGACGGTAGCCCTGAAACCGGGATACGCCCCTCTCGAACAGTATCAGCACCACGGCAACCACGGACCTTGGACGGACATCTATTCCCTCGGTGCAGTCCTTTATTTTATGCTTACGCTCAAAGACCCGGACGACCCTATGACAAGAGTAAACGATGACAGCGATTTCCGTTCGGGACTTGCGGGGACGGATAAATGTTTTGCGGCTGTGATAAACAAAATGGCTGCCCTGAAAACGGAAGACCGCTATCCGGAAAGCGTCGAACTTATGGCGGACTTGAAAAAGCTGAAAATAGAGACGGCGGAGTTGCTGCAATACTGATTCCCGACCCCAGTGTGTACAAAATCTTGCATATACGGGTTTTGCGCAGATCGTTTTGTTTTCACATTGGGAGTGAATTTATATTGAATTTATATAATGACCTGTACTCGATTTATAAAACCGCCGTCGGAACCGCATTGAACCGAATCGCTTCCCCAAAATGAAAATTTTTCAAGGAAATTTTACAAAAGCTATTTACATTTCCGGATAAATGTGGTAGAATTGTATTATAATAATTTGTACAAATTTTCCCGGAGAAAGGATAATGAAATGAAAGTCAATTGGAACGAGAAATATACTACCGTTTCGGTCTATACGGTAATTACCTTTGCTGTATGCACGGCAATAATAATGCTGGTGGCTAAATTTGCCCTGATAAAAGCGGTGTTCGCCAAGATATTCACCGTGCTGTCGCCTATTATATGGGGATTTGTGATAGCATATCTCCTTAACCCCGTAATGACAGGGACGGAAAAGCTGCTCAAAAAATGCCTTGAGAAAAACAAGCCCCGCCCCAAGCTGTGCAGAGGCTTAAGCACTGCGGCAGCCATAATTTTCGGCGTTGCGGTAATAGCTGCCATTATCGCCATAATAGTTCCTCAGGTACTCGACAGCATCATGAGTATTTTCAACAACGCTCAGAATTATATGAACAATATCGTAAAATGGGTAAATTCCGTGTTTGCCTCCTATCCGGAGATAGTTACATATATAAACGATCAGTTGGAAGGTATACAGTCAGCCGTTCTCAACGCCGTCAACAATCTTATCCCCAAAGTGGGGGACTGGGCTGTTAAGATAAAGGACGGTACGGTGGGCGTACTGGTGGGGATAAAAGATTTCCTCATCGGGTTTATCGTGGCGGTGTATTTTCTGCTGGACAAAGAGCACTTCTTGGCACAGTGCAAAAAATTTATCACAGCCATCTTCCCCACAGGCGTTTCCAAGGGACTGTTTACGCTGGCGGGCGAAACTCACAATTCCATTACAGGCTTTATTTCGGGAAAAATACTTGACTCGTTTATCATAGGCGTTCTCTGTTTTATAATAATGACGGTGATGAAACTGGAATATACCGTCCTCATAAGCGTTATAGTGGGCGTGACAAACATTATCCCCTTTTTCGGGCCGTTCATCGGTGCTATCCCCTCTGCGCTGCTGCTGCTGTTGTCCGCCCCGAAGCAGACGATACCTTTCATTATCCTGATAGTCCTGCTTCAGCAGTTCGATGGCAACATCTTAGGACCTCACATTCTGGGCAACTCCACGGGACTGTCGGCGTTCTGGGTAATGTTCGCCATTTTTCTGGGAGGGGGACTCTTCGGATTTGCGGGAATGCTTTTGGGAGTGCCGCTCTTTGCGGTGGTCTACACTCTCTGCCGGGATCTGGTGGAATATCTCCTTAAACGCAGAGGACTTTCTTCGGACACAGCCGACTATTACCCTGCTCCCCCCGCCCCCGAGCCGAAGCAGGATATGAAATCCTTTAAGCTGTTGAAAAAGAAAAAGTGAACAAAAGTCCGGTGAGAGCCGGACTTTTTTATACTAATCCCCGTTAGAATTATGGAGAAGAAGCCGCCTTAAAAAATTTCCGTATACGATTTTTGAGGCGGCTGATTCCCATAATTCAATGAGGAATTTGTATTATTACACGTACCGTACGTTCATTCATACCGACTTTATCAATATGGACTGTCAAACTCCCGTTCAGCCTTTTCCACAGCCTCTTCAAGGGTAAGTCCCGTAAAATAGGGAGCGTTCAGGTAACGTCCGGACTTTTTGTCGTCAACGAAAGCACCCACAGCTATGCCGGGAATTGCGCTTTCGGGCGCATTGGGCGCATTCGGACCGCCCAGGTCTGTCCTGCACCAGCCGGGATCGGTAAGATTTATCATAACGTCCGTGCCGTTCACCTTTGAGCCAAGGTCAACGGTTATTTTGTCAAGAGCCGCCTTGCTGGCGGAATAGCCCGCCTGCTCCGGTTCAAGCCGTATGCCGCTGGTGGTGTTGACTACCCTGCCGAAGCCCCGCTGTATCATCTTGGGCATAAAATGATAGCATATCATGGCAGGAGCTATGGTGTTTATCTTAAAGCTCTCGGTATAGTCCGAAACGGGGGTGGCAAAATAATCATTGCGGTAAGCTATCTGCATTCCTGCATTGTTAAGAACTATGTCAACATTGACTCCGAGATTGTCAATTTCCGCCAGCATTGCCTGTACGGCATCAAGGTCGGAAAACTCCGCTTCAACGGCATATGCCTTTATTCCCATTGCCGTTACCTCCTCGAGCACCTTTCGGCAATGCTCCTTCTTTCGGCTGTGAAGTATAAGGCAGCACCCCTGCTGCGCCATAAATTTTGCCGTAAGGCAGCCTATCCCTCTGGCAGCTCCGGTAATAAACGCCCATTTTCCTTTGACCTGTACCATTGTAAAAAACTCCTTTCATACTAATCCCCGTAATTCAATGAGGAATTTGTATAATACTTTGCTGTCATTCGGATCAAGTATACTGCTTTAACCGATATTTATTGTAATAATTATATCATTCTTAATTTTGCGGCACTATAATTTTATACGAAAAAAACAGTAAAAATCTATTCGGGAAAATTTTAAATAATACTTGACATCCTCTAAATCCGGTGGTATAATTATGTATAGACGGTAAGGAAAACAATAGGAGAATCGAGTTCACAAAAAATTTACAAACCGACTCTCGGTCAGCTGCCCGCAAAGTCACATTCAGCTCCTTTTGCTTCGGGAAGCGGCAGCGGGGAATAGAAATTCCGGTACGCAAAGGATTGAACAGCTTGTCCGCATATCAGGCGATATAAACACACTTAAACCCGTTGCACTGCGGTATTCTTCCTGCGTTATATGTCGGATAATGAATAGTTTTAGCAGGATTTGACAGCTGAAAATTGTGCAAAACCAATAAAAATATACGGTTATATATACAAATGTTTATCTAAACTTCCTAAAAATAAAAAAATGATTGACAAAATTGACGGATTATGTTATAATATTACTTAATTGGAAGTGTGTAAACCTTAAAAATATAATACCCCGAAAGGAATGCTTCAAGATGATTCACGTTGCGCAAGATAAGTGCATCGGCTGCAATGCCTGCATAAGAACCTGCCCCATCCCCAACGCCAACAAGGACGAGGGCAATCATGTAAGGATTAACAATAAGGAGTGCATCTGCTGCGGCGAGTGCGTAAAAAGCTGTCCCCACGGCGCACGCTATTACGACGACGACTTGGAAAATCTGCTTACACAGATGAAAACAAAGAAAATATCCCTTATCGTCGCCCCCTCTATCAAAACCGTTCTCGACGGTAAATGGCGTCATATCCTCAAATGGCTCAAGGACAACGGCATACACGAGGTTTATGACGGCTCTTTCGGGGCTGATATATGTACATATATGCACATTAAATATCTTGAACAGAATCCGGGAGCGAAATTCATCTCCCAGCCCTGCGCTGCCGTGGTGAACTATGCGGAAAAGCACAGACCGGAGCTTATAACAAAGCTGTCTCCCGTCCAGTCCCCGCTTATGTGCTGCGCAATATATGTCCGCAAGTACCTCAATAACGACGACACACTCGCAGCTCTCACCCCCTGTACGGCAAAAGGGGACGAGTTCAAGAACGCAGGCGGACTTATCAGCTTCAACGTTACCTTCAAAAGACTTGCGGAATACATAAGAAAAACAGGCGTTGCCCTCCCTACAGGGCGAAGTGAATTTGAGTTCTCCGCCACAAGAGGCTTTGACGGTACATTTTACCCCATGCCCGGCGGTCTGAAGGAGTGTCTGAGAGCCTATGACCCCAATCTCCTTGTGACCACTTCCGAAGGCGTTCACAGAGTTTACGACGATTTCGAGACCTACCTTACCACCCCTTACATAAACCTTCCCACAGTCTATGACGTGCTTTCCTGCGAGTTCGGGTGCAGTTCCGGAGCGGGTGCAAAAGAAGGTTTCAACACCTTCTCCGCCAACGATATTATGATAAGCGCAAAGAAATGGGCGGGCGAGCGCAACAAAACAGAGCGTTTCCATAAGAAAATTTTCAAGAACCTTCATCTTGATGATTTCTTAAGAAGATATTCCAACAAGGTCACCTCCGTCAAGGCAACCGAGGAACAGCTGGATCAGGTATTCAAAAGCATGGAGAAATTCACCGACGTGGAGCGTACCATCAACTGCCATGCCTGCGGATTCAAG
>JAMOZU010000134.1 GCA_023667745.1 Ruminococcus sp. | reverse complement strand
ATCTGGGGGGACTGGGGAAGGGCGTAGAAGCTGCCTTTATGGACTCGTGAGGGAACAAGATAATCCCTTGCGCCTTCGGGTGTGGATTTTATCATCATGGGAGTTTCTATTTCGATAAAGCCGTTTTCATAAAAATAGTCCCGTGCGGTCTTGGCAATTTTGGAGCGCATTATGATGTTCCTTTGCAGAGGCGCACGGCGCAGGTCGAGATAGCGGTATTTAAGCCGCAGTTCCTCGTTGGTATTGCTGTCGTCCACGATCTCGAAAGGCGGGGTCTGGGCTTTTGCCAGTATGCGCAGGTCGTCCGCAAATATCTCCACTCTGCCTGTGGGTATCTTATCGTTGACGCTTTCCCTTTGGCGCACTTCTCCCCTTGCCATTACCGCATACTCCGAGCGGCAGGAAGCCGCTTTTTCAAATACGGCGGGGTCGCTGTTTTCATTGAAGGTCAGCTGGACTACCCCTGTTCTGTCCCGCAGGACTATGAAGATTATCCCCCCTTTGTTTCTCACCGTGTCAACATACCCCCCGACGGTAACGGTCTGCCCCGGTTCGGTGACCTCTCCGCAGTAGTGGGTGCGCTTTAAGCCTTTCATATTATCAGCCATTGTTAATATCCTCCTGTTTTCCGATTATATTTTATCGGAAAGATTAAATTTTTTTAATGCAATTTTAATTGATTGCGTTGCGATATAATAATTTTATTAATACAAATGATTTACTTTATCATTATAAAGTTACCGACATACGCCTTGCTGGGACGCTGCCCCAGACCCCGCAAGGGCTCTGCCGATGTTTTGAAAAAACATATGACCCCGCCCCGTGGCGTTATTGCTCTTGTAATGCTTTACTGTATTTGGCTTTGGTTAATTTTCCTCCTCCAATTTCTCCAACAACGGCTTGACATCATCGATAAACTCAAAGAGACTGTCCGAATCATCGCCGCAGGACTGCTCGGCTACCGCTCTTATCCCCTCGACTGCACTTTTCAGGAGACTTATATCGGTTTTATTATCCAGCGAGAGCCGCTCTTTCGGGAGAGAGCGGGCTATTATCCCTGCCGCCCCATCCGGGTTGGGAAAGTCCCCCGATAGCATCGAAAGAGCCTCGCAGACCGCTTCGCACAGGTTTTTGAGGTTTACAAGGCTTCTGTAATGTATCTCCAATACTGCCGTGTGGGTATTTGTGTAGACGGTCATTGTGCGTGCTATTTCCGGCAGTAGCCGCAATGCCGCTCCCTGCCGCCTTACCGCCGACAGGACTATGGGAAGAGCTATGGTTTTATCCGCTGTTATTTCGCCGTCCCCCAGAATTTTCCCCAAGTCCAGCGACAGCGTACCGTCCTCCGTGTCGGGGAAATATTTTCGGGAAAAGCCCGATAATATCCCCATTACACGGTTGTATTCCTCCTGCTGCCCCGGGGAGGAATCCGCCCGCATTATTTCGCTGACGAGATTTTCCCCAAAGGAGCAAAGGGGGCTGCCGTACTGGTAAATATCAATCCTCATCAAAAATATCCGCCATGAGAAGGTCGGTGAATCTATCGGTAAAGTCCGAAAGAGAAAGCTCGGTCTTTTCGCCGCTTTTCATATTTTTGACGGTTACCTTGCCGCTTTCAAGCTCGCTGTCCCCGATAACGGCGGAATATGCCGCTCCGATTTTGTCGGCGTATTTGAGCTGACCCCGCAGCTCCCGCCCCATAACGTCCCCCTCGGCTCGTATACCCTCGCCCCGCAGGTCGTGAATGAGCTTCATTGCGGCATTTCGGGCATTATCGCCCATGGATGCAATATATATTTCACAGCCGAAATCGGGCAGGAAATCCGCTCCCGCCGATTCCATTGCCATTATTACCCTTTCAAGCCCCATGGCAAAGCCCAGAGCCGGAGTGGGCGGACCGCCTATCTCCTCGATAAGCCCGTCATACCTGCCGCCGCCGCAAATAGTCCCCTGCGCTCCTATATCCTCGGAGATGAACTCGAAAACCGTTTTGGTGTAGTAGTCAAGTCCTCGGACGATCTTCGGGTCGACGGTATAGGAAATTTCAAGGCTGTCCAGAATGCCTTTGAGCTGCTCGAAGTGGTTTTTACACTCGTCGCACAGGTAATCGGTGATGACGGGTGCGCCCTCGGCAATCCCCTTGCAGATGTCGCTTTTGCAGTCAAGGATACGCATGGGGTTTTTCTCAAACCGTGATTGGCACGTCCCGCAGAGCTTATCTTTATTGGGTGTTAAGAACTCCCGCAGAACCTTGTAATACTCCCCTCTGCATTTGGGGCAGCCGATGGAGTTGATGCGCAGGCTTATTTTTTCAAGCCCCAAGGATTTGAGAACGTCCCCCGCAAAGCAAATTATCTCTGCGTCTGCGGCGGGGGAAGAGCTGCCCGCCATTTCCGCTCCGAACTGGTGAAATTCCCACAGCCGCCCTTTCTGGACGTTCTCGTGGCGGAAGCAGTTGACGAAATAGTACAGCTTCTGGGGAGCTGCCTCATTGTTAAGTCCGTTCTGGAGATATGCCCGAATAACTCCCGCCGTTCCTTCCGGGCGGAGGGTAAAACTGCTTTCCGTTCCGGTGACGGTGAACATTTCCTTTTGAACAACGTCTGTAGTCTCCCCCACCGAGCGGACGAACAGCTCTGTTTTCTCAAATGCGGGAACTCGTATCTCTTTGAAGCCGTAGCATTCGGCAATGTTCGCCGCCGCCTGCTCCACCGTCCGCCATTTGTGTATTTCAGACGGCAGTATATCCTTTGCGCCTTTGTTTCTCGTTGCAACAAGTTTCATAAATGAACATCCTTTCCAATCTTTCAGGCGGATTTTTCTCCGCCTGCGGCGGAAAAAATCCTACGGCATACCCACTAAAAACAGCCGTCTCCGCAAAGCAGCATAAAAATACCGCCTTGACAGGGACGACCGAAAGCCGTGATACCACCCATATTCGTCCGGCGTTTGACGGAATGTCAAACGCATGACCTCATTTTATCCGTTCTTTAACGCAGAACAAACGGACGGGCTTTATTTTCACCCGCCGGCTCGCCGAATGTCCAAGCGCATGCACGGCATTAAGGCGGTCGCAGCATATCCGCCTCTCTCTGAAAATGCCCTTTGCAAAGGCTTCTTTCGGGTCGCAGCTTTTATTGATATAGATTTTTTAAGTTTTACCGCTATTCTGCGGGATT
Organism: Ruminococcus sp.; assembly: GCA_023667745.1. Taxonomy (GTDB): domain Bacteria; phylum Bacillota; class Clostridia; order Oscillospirales; family Ruminococcaceae; genus Huintestinicola. Next base: position 3,780 of record JAMOZU010000134.1, on the reverse strand, counting down.
GAGTATCTGCCGCCAGTCGAGGTCGCCTCTTTCGAGGGCGTGGATAAGAGCCTCGGCAGTGGCTATGTTAGTGCCTACGGGAATGTTGTGAACATCGCAGAGCCTTAAAAGGTTGATTTCATTGGGCTCATGAGGCTTGGGGCGCAAGGGGTCTCTGAAAAAGAGCAACAGGTCTATCTCATTGCAGGAAATTCTTGCGCTTATCTGCTGGTCGCCGCCCTGAGAGCCGCTGAGATACCGCTGAATGCTAAGCCCCGTTGCCTGGGCTATCATCTTGCCGGTAGTCCCGGTGGCGCAGAGATTATGACGGGAAAGCACGCCGCAGTAGGCTATGCAGAATTGCACCATAAGTTCTTTTTTTGCGTCGTGAGCTATCAGAGCAATATTCAATCTAACACATCCCTTTCTCTGTAAAATAGGGCATATGGCTTACCCTTACTGGAGCAGCACCTTGAAGCTCAGCGGCACGTCCTCGCCCTTTATCCTCTTGGAAATGGAGTCGAATGCTTTGAATGCCAAAGAGGTACTGGGCAGCGGCTCGCCTTTGGAAGTGGCTATTATAACAGCGTCGTCGTCGGGGATAACGCCTATGAGCTGAACGCCCACGGTGTCGATTATCTCGTCAAGGTCAACGATAAGGTCTGCCTTGAATATATCCGGGTTGACTTTATTTATAATGAGCCTTTGCTTTTTATTGCCCCTCTTGTAGAACTCGTCGGACATGGTTCTTGCGTCCCGGACGCACACCGGGTCGGGAGTAGTGTTTATGAGGATAAGGTCGGACTGTTCCACAACGTCGAAAACGCTGGCATTGGTACCTGCGGAAGTATCTACGATTATGTATTCGTAGTACTTTCTCATTTCCTGGCAGATGTTCTTTATCGTATCTGCGTCAACTCTTGCAAAGGGGTCTTCCGGGGCGCAGACTATGCTGAGGTTGGAGGCTATCTTTACCTGAGTTGTAGCCTTGTAAATATCGCATTCGCCTTTGAGTACGCTGCCCAAGTCGTAAGTTATATCGTCCTTTACCCCCAGCATGATATCAAGGCACCGAAGCCCGAAGTCAAGCTCGATTATAAGAGTTCTGTTGCCCTGCTTTGCCAGAGCAAATCCCAGCTCGGAGCATATTGACGACTTGCCCGTGCCGCCTTTACCGGATGTTATGGCGATAATTTTTGACATAATATCTACCTTTCTCCGCAGCAATCAAAAATCGGCGGTCTTGCACCTTGGGTGAGACTTCTGCGGAAAACTCCCCAATACCCATTTTCTATATTTTTTCCAATTTACAATATCGGGTGAGACGTACAAAACCTACTACTTATATTTTACCATATTTTCAGCAAATGTCAAAGACTTTTTGCCCAAACTGCACATTTTCGTGAAATAGTTATCAAAACCGCATATAAACTTTGTGCATTTTGACAGGGATATTTTTAGGAAAATGTAATTTTTTTGTGAAGAATGTGAATTTTATTAATATATTATGCGGTATTTTCCCCGCCGAAGGCGGGGAAAATGCCTTGAATCGGTTTAGTAGGCTTTTCCGAAATAAACCATCTGCTTTGCGGGCTTTCCGCAGCAAACGCAAACCTCCGACAAAGTTTCCTGCTCAAAGGGAATGCAGCGTGAGCCTACTCCCGTGGTTTCCTTTATCTTGTCCTCGCAGGTCTCTTCGCCGCACCACATGGCTTTTATGAAGCCGTCGCCGTTTTTGGCAAGGGTCTCGGTGATCTCGTCCATGGTAACGCAGGAATATGTGCGGCGTTCGCGGTTTTCCAGAGCCGCTTTGTAAAGCCCGTCATGGACGGCGGCAAGGCGTTCCTTTACGGCATTCTCCGGCTCGTCCAGAGCGGCGAAAGTCTTATCCCTGTTATGCCTTGTAACAAGCACGCACTGCCCCTGCTCCATGTCCTTGGGACCTATCTCGATACGCACTGGAACGCCTTTCATCTCATACTCCGCAAACTTCCAGCCGGGGCTGTTGTCGCTGTCGTCTACTTTTACACGGATTCCCGCAGCTTTGAGCCTGCTTTCAAGCTCGTGAGCCTTATCGAGAACTCCCTCTTTGAACTGCTGAATGGGGATTATCACCGCCTGTATGGGGGCTACCGCAGGGGGCAGCACCAGACCGTTGTCGTCCCCGTGAGTCATGATGACAGCCCCTATAAGTCGTGTGGTAACGCCCCATGAGGTCTGGTGGGGATAAACTTTCTTGTTCTCCTTGTCGGTGTACATTATCTCAAAGGCTTTCGCAAAGCCGTCCCCGAAATAGTGGGACGTACCCGCCTGAAGAGCCTTGCCGTCGTGCATGAGAGCCTCTATGGCGTAGGTCGCCTCCGCTCCCGCAAATTTGTCGCTGTCGGTCTTCCTGCCCTTTATCACGGGCATTGCAAGAGACTCCTCGCAGAACTTTGCGTAAACATTCAGCATACGCTCGGTCTCTTCTATTGCCTCCTCCGCCGTGGCGTGAATAGTGTGACCCTCCTGCCACAGAAATTCCCTTGAACGCAGGAAGGGACGAGTGGTCTTCTCCCACCGCACCACCGACACCCACTGGTTATAGAGCTTGGGCAGGTCGCGGTAGGAGTGGACGATATTTGCGTAATGTTCGCAGAAAAGGGTCTCCGACGTGGGGCGGACGCAAAGCCTGTCCTCCAGCTTCTCGCTCCCCCCGTGGGTCACCCATGCCACTTCCGGGGCGAAGCCCTCTACATGGTCTTTTTCCTTTTGCAGCAGGCTTTCCGGGATAAACATGGGCATGCAGACGTTTTCATGCCCCGTTTCCTTAAACATGCCGTCGAGTATGCGCTGAATGTTCTCCCATATAGCATAGCCGTAGGGACGTATCACCATGCAGCCTTTAACGCTGGTGTATTCGATAAGCTCCGCTTTTTTTACAATGTCGGTGTACCATTTTGCGAAGTCCTCGTCCATAGAGGTGATGGCGTCCACCATTTTCTTGTTATCCTTAGCCATTTTCTTGATCCTCCGAATTTTCGTTAATATTATCATCATTGAGGTTCAGCTCACCCTCGTAAATATCCTTGACTTTATATCCCTCCACCCTTTCGGGAATAGGTTCTACCCCGGAGGCTGCGCTGTCGTCGGGCTTTCTGCCGAGTATCTTATCCACTGCCGCCGCAATTTTCTGCAAATTCGCCGTGACCGCATATATCAGCACCATTGCCAGCACCGCCATGCCCACAGCCGCCCCTGCGCTCCTCCCGGAGGTTTGGGAGGCAGCCTCGTTTGCTGCAAGAACAAAAAAATTCTTTGCCGTTTGGGTCATGACTGCTGCCTCCTTTCGGGAAAAATTATTGATTTAATTTTTTCTCCCGCCTGCGGCGGGAGAAAAAACGCCCAACATAGAAATTTATAAAGCCCGATTTTATCGGCATTTCCTTAATTATACCATATTTTTGTTACGGGGTCAAGTAATATTTTTGAATATTTTTATTCGGCGGCTTGCTGCGGCTCGATTTCTTCCCCGAAGCAGTTTTCGGCTTTTTTTACGCTTGCGGGAATGTTAAAGTCTTTGAGGTTTCTGCACCCGTAAAACGCCCTTTCTTCAATTTCAACAATGCTTTCGGGAATGGTAATATTTTCAAGGGAGCGGCATTCGCTGAACATTTCCTCTCCTATTATTGCCGCACTTTCGGGGAGCGTAACGCTTTTGAGCCGTGTGCATTCGAGAAAAGTCCCCCTGCCCATATACATCACGCCCTCGGAAATTGTCACCCTTTCCAACTGCGTACAGCACTGAAACGCCCTGTCCCC
>JAMOZU010000133.1 GCA_023667745.1 Ruminococcus sp. | reverse complement strand
CCTTATTACCGGGAACGCCGTCGGGAGCGTGTTCGTTGCCATGGCAGGTTCGGGATCTGCGGCGGATGCTGTGTTCGCTCTTCCCGGGGCTGTTATATCCCCCATTGCACCGGAGGCAGCGGTGGAATTTCTGTGGCACGACAGGCTCAAGGGCGCAAAGGATTTGTCTGCCGTCCGCAGTGAGCTTGTAAAAGAATATTGCGACACACTCGCTTGTGCCGTACAAGCCGCTCAAAAGGGAGCTGTTGACGAGGTAGTGAGCGAAAGCGAGGCAAGAGCTATGATAATCTCCGCAGTGGAAGTTTCCGCCGGGAAGAGGCTCAACAGGAAATTGCCCAAGAGACACAATATAATTGCTTGTTAGTTGATTGCCGGAGGCAGGAAGCAAGAAGATTGTTGCTTTGAATATTCGGCTTAAAGTCAAAATAAATAATGAAATGCCAATATGTAGGCAGTTATATAAAATATCCGAAAGGTGATTTTGCTATGAAAAGATTTAATATTACTGTGAACGGAAAATCTTACGATGTGGCTGTGGAAGAGGTGGGCGGCTCGGTTGCTCCTGCGGCTTCGTCCGCTCCGGTTGCTTCGGTTGCACCTGCTCCCGCTCCTGCGGCTGCCCCTGCGGGGAACGGCACGCCCGTGAAAGCTCCCATGTCCGGGAATATTCTCGATGTCAAGGTAAACGTTGGGGACAGCGTTTCCTCCGGGCAGGTAATTATCGTGCTGGAGGCTATGAAAATGGAGAACGACATCGTTGCCCCGGTAAGCGGCAAGGTGACCTCCATAGCCGTAAAGAAGGGTGAGACCGTAAATTCGGACACGGCTCTGGCGACTATTGCGTAAGGGAATACCGCATACTGTTTTAAGGCTTTTTCCTGCCGCAATGGGTATATATACTCCGGAAAAACCGCTCAACATAAAAGTTTGCAAGAAGTATTGATTTAAGGCAATACCGATTAAATCGTATTTTTATTATCCGTAAACTCTAAAAATCCTTTTGTTAGGCGGTTTTTCTCCCGCCGAGGGCGGGAGAAAAACCTTAAATCGGTAATTCATTAAGGCTTTTTCCCCGCCTGCGGCGGGGAAAAAACCGCCCAACATATAAACAAGCCTTTGCAAAATGCAAGAGAGGAATGATCTGATAGATATGGCTAAGGTTAAAATTACCGAGACAGTATTGAGGGACGCTCATCAATCCCTTATTGCGACCCGCATGAGCATTGACGAAATGCTCCCCATAATGCAGGAAATGGACAAGATAGGCTACTACTCCGCTGAGGTCTGGGGGGGAGCGACCTTTGACTCCTGCATAAGATTTCTTGACGAAGACCCTTGGGAACGCCTGCGCACCATACGCAAGGCCATGCCCAACACCAAGCTGCAAATGCTTTTCAGAGGACAGAATATGCTGGGCTACCGCCATTATGCGGATGATGTTCTGGAATATTTCGTTCAAAAGACCGTTGCCAACGGCATGGATATTATCAGGATATTCGACGCCCTCAACGACATACGCAACCTTAAAACGGCTATTTCAGCCGCCAAAAAAGAGGGAGCGCATGCTCAGGTAGCTATCAGCTTTACGCTGGGGGACATTTTTACAGACGATTACTTTGTGCAGTACGCAAAGCAGTGTGAGGAAGAAGGGGCGGACTCCATCTGCCTGAAAGATATGGCTGCTCTGCTGACCCCCTACCGTGCGGGAAGTCTTGTGAAGGCACTCAAAGCTAACATCAAGATACCCGTTCAGCTTCACACCCATTACACCTCCGGGCTTGCCTCCATGTGTTTGCTCAAAGCAATAGAGAACGGCTGCGACGCTGTTGACACAGCCATGTCCCCCTTGGCTCACGGCACGTCCCACACGCCTACCGAATCCATGGTGGCGGCTTTGCAGGGAACGGAGTATGACACGGGGCTTGACTTGGTGAAGCTGACGAGTATCAGGGACTATTTTATGAAGCTGCGGAAGAAATACCTTGACAGCGGACTTTTAGACCCCAAGGTGCTGGCGGCGGACGCCAACGCTCTTATCTATCAAGTCCCCGGCGGCATGCTCTCCAACCTGTTAAGTCAGCTTAAACAAGCGGGCAAGGAGGACAAGTTCGAGGAGGTTCTGCGGGAAGTGCCGAGAGTCCGTGCGGATGCGGGAAATATTCCCCTTGTGACGCCCTCTTCCCAGATAGTGGGTTCGCAGGCGGTGTTCAACGTCATAAAGGGCGAGCGTTATGCAATGGTCACAAAGGAGTTCAAGGACATTGTGGCGGGCAAATACGGCAAGACCCCCACGCCCATCGACCCGGAGTTCCGCAGGCAGATACTAAAGGGCGAGGAGGCTATCGACTGCCGCCCGGCAGACCTGTTGGAGCCGGAGCTTGACAAGCTCCGTGAGGAGTGTTCGGAGTGGCTGGAGCAGGAGGAGGACGTGCTGACCTATGCCATGTTCCCCAAGGTAGCTCCCAAGTTCTTCGAGAAACGCCGCAACAAGAAATACGGCATTGACGGGAAAAACTCCGACAGCGAGAATAAGATTCATATGATGTAAATTTTAATCATGGAAAAACCGTACAGGCATGGCTTGTACGGTTTTTTTGAATGCGGAGCTTGTGCATTGTGCTTGATGTTGGCAGTGGTTTTTGTGCATAACGCTGAATTTACAGGAATGGCGGTTAAATTTGCGTTAAGCTATTGACAAATGGGAGAGGGAGTGGTATAATGGTAGGTAGGGGGAATGGGGATTACGGTTGATATGTTAAAGAAAATTCAATAAATTGCAAACATCTTCCGTTGTGTATCCTTTGCCGTTGTCAAAAGAGTAAATGCCTTTTAAAACATCCTCCGTTATTCCCGCTTCGGTCATTCTGCTTATGCAGACAGATGCGGTGTGTTCGGATTTTGTATTGACTTCACACTCCTCGCTCATACGCTGTATTCCTCCTCAGATTTTGCTTTGCCCACGTTGAATGCCGGTTCACCTTCCCGCAAAGCATAAGTCCTGTCGGCTTCAATGGAATCATAGCCTTTTTGCAGCTCCTTGGGATATGTAAAAGGTCATGGGCTGTCGTTCCCGATAATGTTTTCAACGTCCTGCCCGCCGTGGAAAATCCGGACGGTTATTACCCGATGGTTACGGTTATCCGCTTCATAGTAGATGACATAATTTCCCACCGGGAATTTGCGGATATTCCGGCTGTGCCACGGTTCCCATGTTACGGTTCGGGGAAGACATCAAGGGAATATATCGCTTTGTTGAGAAGGGCGTTCTTTTTTCGTGCAACACCCGGTTCTTTTAGAACATATGTGATATAATCAATAAGCTCATTACGGTCATCATATGCATCACCGGAAATAATAACACTGTACCGTTCACTCATAGGTTGAACTCCTTAACAAGTCTTGCATCGATCTCTTCGGTCATGGCATTAAATTCTTCAAGTGTATAGTAATTCCCTGCTTTAACAGAATCAATCCCCTTCTGCAATTCCCTGTCAAGCTCTTCACGGGTCATTGAACCCTCGAAAAGGAATCCGGGGGCGGGGAGGTCTTCGGGAGGCTGTTTAAAGGGAATATCGTTCTCGCTGACTATGCGGCTGTAAAAAAGTCCTATGGCGGCGGAAGGGGTAAGCCCTAAGCGGGCAAGTATCTTTTCTGCGTTTTCCTTAAGTCCGGTATCTATTACCGCATTTACCGCTGTTGTGTTCGGCATATTATCACGCTCCTTATTATAATTATATCCCTGTTTGCAAGGTTTTGCAAGGGCTTGCGCCGATGGGAGAATGTAAAATTTATGTGAATACCAAGTTGCCGGAAAATATCTTGCCGAAATACCTGACGGAAATAAAAAAATCCGGAGCTGCTTTTTCGGCGATCCCGGATTTCTCTGTGACTGATTTTCACAGCCGTTTACAATTATTAAAGGAGTACAAAATTCTAACCTCTTACTTCCAACCTCTAACCTCTACAAAGCAACCTTCCTGACTGAATTTCCCGGAACGGATTTTTTCACAATATCCGCTCCCAATGCCCTCAGCTTGCTTTCGATATTTTCATAGCCCCGCTCGATATGATAGATGTCGTCTATCTCGGTAATGCCGCTGGCGGAGAGTCCCGCTATCACAAGGGCTGCTCCCGCTCTAAGGTCGGGTGCGGTCACGGGTGCGCCCATAAGCCGCCCCACGCCCTCTATTACGGCAACTCTCCCCTCAACGGAAATGTCCGCTCCCATTCTCCGAAGCTGCTCCACATAGCGGAAACGGTTGTTGAATATCTCCTCGGTTACAATGCTTGTCCCCTCGGCAAGGCACAGGAGTGCCGAGATCTGCGGCTGCATATCGGTGGGGAAACCGGGGTGAGGCATGGTCTTTACGGTGGTCTTTACAAGGGGACCGTCCACGGAAATTCTTACGCTGTCGTCGAACTCCTCAACGTTGACCCCTATCTTGGAAAGCCTTGCGGTAATGGACTCCAAGTGCTTCGGGATAACGTTTTTCACAAGGACGTTCCCTCTTGTGGCGGCGGCGGCTACCATATATGTCCCCGCCTCTATCTGATCGGGGATAACCGCATACTCCGTCCCCTTCAAATGCCGCACGCCCCTTATTTTTATAACGTCCGTACCCGCTCCCATAATATCAGCCCCCATGGAGTTGAGGAAGTTGGCAAGGTCGACTATGTGAGGTTCTTTTGCGGCGTTTTCTATCACCGTAAGCCCGGTCGCCTTTACCGCCGCCAAAATGGCGTTGATGGTAGCTCCCACGGTTATCTTGTCAAAATATATCTGCGAGCCGATAAGGGTATCGGCGTGAATGTCTATCATGCCGTTTTCAAGGGCGCATGCCGCACCCAAGGAGGAAAAAGCTTTCAGATGCTGATCTATGGGTCTGTCCCCCAGGTAGCAGCCTCCGGGCATGGAAACTCTCGCCCGCCTGAATTTGCCCAGCAGAGTCCCCAGGAAATAGTAGGACGCTCTCATAAGCTTTGCCAGCTCGTAGGGAACTATAGGCTCTGTAATGGTGGTAGCGTCTATCCGATAGACCCCTCTGCCCAGCTGCTTTACATCAGCCCCCATTTCGTAAAGGATACGCAGGGAAATGGCGGCGTCGCTTATCTGAGGAATATTTTCCAGTATGCAAGGACCGTCCGCCAGAATGACCGCAGGGATAATGGCAACGACCGCATTTTTAGCTCCGCTTACGCTGACCTCTCCCTGAAGCCGCCGCCCGCCTTTTATAACAAATCTTTCCAATACAAAAACTCTCCCAATCAAAAGCCCCTGTCGGCGGGACTTTTCCGATTTTTTTGTGAATAAACCATCGTGCTTTTTCCGGTAAATAAACACTTGTTTTTTTTTTTTCACATTGCTGCCTATTGAGTTTTTTTACCTTAAATTTTTCTTGCCATAATATTATACCACATTTCCGCAAAAAATAAAAGCCTTTTTCAATAATAAATATGACGGAATTTTAATCCTTGAAGAATGAAATAATGGTAATTTTAACAAAAATCACACTCAATTATTAGAATAAACGTACAAAGCATTCTTTATTTGTGAATTTTTTCTGAACTTGCGGCATTTTTTGTAACCGTTTTGTAACCCTTTGCTTGCTGCATATATAATTTTCGTTCAGTCGGGCTACATATCAATCTCCACCGTAAAAGGTCCGTCATTTTCCAGAGTCACTTTCATATCTGCACCGAATATGCCCTTTTCGGTATGGGCGTATTCGTTCAGGGCATTGCAGAAAAAATCATACAGCGGGCGGGCTGTTTCCGGGCGGGCGGCGGCGGTAAAACTGGGTCTGTTGCCGCGGGAACAGTCGGCACAGAGGGTGAACTGGGATATGCAAAGTATCTCTCCCCCAACGTCTTTGAGGGAAAGGTTTATTTTATCGTTCTCATCGGAGAAGATACGCAGACCGCCTATTTTCTTGGCGGCTTTAAGGCAGTTTTCCTCCGTGTCCTCCGGGGAAAATCCCGCAAGAATAAGAAAGCCTTTGCCTATCTCCCCCACAATCTCCCCCTCAACTCTTACTCTTGCGTAATTTACTCTTTGAATGACTGTTTTCATAAAAGCCCTCCCGGACTATTAAGGAATTACCGATTTAAGGTTTTTCTCCCGCCGAGGGCGGGAGAAAAAGCCGTCTAACAAAAGGATCATTAGATTTTACGGATAATAAAAACACGGTTTAATCGGTATTGCCTTAATTATTAACTATTAACTATTAACTATTAACTGTCGTCAGTCATCTATCCGTCTCAAAAACTTATTCACGTCAGCCGCCCTGCCGAAGACTATGATATGGTCGTCTTTCTCGAATTTGTGCTTGGGGTCGGGCAGGGGAATAATGTTCGTGCCGCCGCTGTCCGTTTGCTTTATGGCAAGGATATTCATTTTGTGCTTGCCTCTTATGTTAAGCTCCAGCAGGTCTTTGCCCTCCCAGTGGTCGAGAATGGGTATTTCGTAAATGCCTGTGTCCTCGGTGACCTTGGTAACGTCGAAGATATAATCGGAAGTGCTGTACATTTCCGCTATCTTTTCCGCCTGGTCGGATTCGGGGTAGACTACCTTGTCTGCGCCGTTGCGGGCAAGGAACTTGGCGTGTATCTCCGAGCTTGCTTTGCTGACGACCCTTCTTGCGCCCATCTCTTTGAGCAGGTCGGTTATCTCCAGACTGGACTGGAAATCGCTGCCCATGCACACAAAGCAGATGTCGAAATTCCCCGGTCCCAAGCTCTCCACCGCTTCCGGGCGGGTGCAGTCGGCTATTTTGGCATTGCAGGCATAGGGCATCATTTCACGGATATTGTCTTCGTTGTCATCGACTATCATCACCTCGTTGCCAAGCTCGTAAAACCGCTTGGCAAGGTGTTTTCCGAATCTTCCGAGACCTATTATAAGTACTGAACGCATATGGGTCGCTCCTTTGTAAACTCATACTAATCCCCATTAGAATTATGGAGATGAAGCCGCCGCAAAAAATTTGCGTGT
>JAMOZU010000132.1 GCA_023667745.1 Ruminococcus sp. | reverse complement strand
TCGGGCGGCGGTGCGGCATAGCGTGTGCGACGAATGTCGGGTGTCAACTTGCTTGACACATCAGCATCGCCGCCGCCCGTCAGGGCGAAGTTGATTACAATTACCGATAAAGTAACATGCAATGCCGATTAATTTGATTTTTATAATTTGCAAACTTTATAACTCCCTATATTGGGCGTGTGAAAACCCAAAACATACTTAGCAAAGGATTGATAATTATGTCAAAATTACAGGAAACCATGGATAAGTTCAATGAAAATATTATGGCGACTTACGGGCGGCTGCCTGTGTCCCCGGAAAAGGGGAAAAATGCGTCGGCGGCGGACGAGGACGGTAAGGAATATATCGACTTCGGCAGCGGTATCGGCGTTAATTCCCTGGGGTTCGCAGACGATAAATGGGCGGATGCGGTATGCTCACAGGCAAGGAAGATACAGCACTGCTCCAATTATTATTATACGGCGGTTCAGGGGGAGTTTGCAAAAAAGCTCACGAACGAGACCGGTTACAAGCGGGTGTTTTTCGGCAACTCCGGAGCGGAGGCTAACGAGTGCGCCATTAAAATCGCAAGGAAATATTCTTTCGACAGGTACGGAAAAGAGGCGGGGCGGAACAAGATAGTCACCCTTGTTAATTCCTTCCACGGGCGCACCATGGCGACCCTTTCGGCTACGGGGCAGGAGAGCTTTCACAATTACTTTTTCCCTTTTTTGGAAGGGTTTGTGAACGTCCCCGCAAACGATATAAATGCACTGAAAAATCTCCTTGACAAGGACGAGAAAATATGCGCTGTGATGTTTGAATTTATTCAGGGGGAAGGGGGAGTGAACGTCCTTGAAAAAGACTATATTCACGGGCTTTTCAAGCTGTGCGGCGAGAGAGATATTCTGACAATAGCGGACGAGGTACAGACAGGTTTCGGCAGGACGGGGGATCTGCTGACATCGACCATATACGGCGTAAAGCCCGACGTTACCACCCTTGCGAAAGGAATAGCGGGGGGGTTGCCTATGGGAGCATGTCTCGCAGGAGAAAAGTGCGCCGAGGTGCTGACAAAGGGAACGCACGGCTCGACTTTCGGGGGAAATCCCGTATGCTGCGCAGGGGCGAATGCGGTGATCGACAGGATAACCGAAGCGGGGTTTTTGGACGAGGTAAAGAAAAAGGGGGAATATCTCAAAGCAAAACTGCTTGAAATTCCCGAAATTACGGAAGTTTCGTGCATGGGGCTTATGCTTGGGGCAAAGCTCAAAAGCAAAGCGGCGGGGGATATTCTCACAGCCGCCGCCGAAAACGGTCTGCTGATACTTACGGCAAAAGAAAAACTGCGTTTCCTGCCGCCGCTTACTATAAGCTATGAAGAGATAGACAAGGGGGTGGAGATACTTGGAAAACTGCTCGGATAAGGAATGGAGCTTTGCGGCTCATATAAACGCTGTGGGGGGAGTGGTAAAAAACAGTGAGGGGAAGATACTGCTGGTAAAGCACAACAGGCGGGGGTGGACGCTGCCGGGGGGCGTTGTGGAAAACGGGGAAAATCTTATTGACGCTCTTAAAAGAGAGGTTATGGAAGAGACGGGGATAGAGGTAACGGTGGAGCGGCTTTTCTGCGTAAGCTCCAACACGGCGGGGCATGCGGGGTATGGGGGAGTGAAATACATTCCCACGAAAGTTATGCTGGACTTTGTATGCAAAGGCGAGGGCGAGCCGAGGGGGTCGGAGGAAAATTCCGAGAGCGGGTGGTTTACGGAAGACGAGGCGAGGGAGATGGTGAAAACGCCTGCGGAGGGGAAGAGGTTCGGGGTGTATCTGGAGAAAAGGGAAAGGGCAGCGTATCTGGAGTATGTGACGAATCCGGAGTTTGTTTTAAGGGGAGAATGGGATATTTAGAGGCTAGAGGTTAGAGGGCTAGAGGCTAGAGTCGTAAAGCGTGTATAACCGGTGAAAGCATTACAAGAGCAATAACGCTGCGTTGGGGGGTCCGGGGGAGGTCACCCCCGGCGGGGTCAAGGGGCGGAGCCCTTGCGGGGTCTGGGGCAGAGCCCCAACGGCGTAAGCCGTCTGTCGGTGACATAGCATTGCAAACAAACGCATTTCAAGAGCAAGTAAAGCAACCGCCGCCCGACCGCCGAAAAAAGAGTTTTGAAAGACGAGAGCAATACAAGAAAATTAACCGTTGCCAAGCAAGTAACGGTCGGGCGGCGGTGCGGCATAGCGTGTGCGACGAATGTCGCACACAGCATGCCGCCGCCCGTGAGGGCGAATGTCGGTTACAAATGCCGACAAATTAAAGCGTATAATTATAAGAAAAATCCAACAAAAATTTATTTATAAGGAGCAAACCAATATGAACCATCTTTTAAAAATGTCCGACCTTAGCAAAGAGGATATAATCGAGATACTTAATCTTGCGGATCAGCTCAAATACGAGCTTAAGCACAATATCCCCCACAAGCATCTGGAGGGGAAAACTCTCGGCATGATATTCCAGAAATCTTCCACGAGGACGAGAGTTTCCTTTGAAACAGGCATGTATCAGCTGGGGGGTAATGCGCTGTTTTTATCCTCAAAAGATTTACAGATAGGCAGGGGAGAGCCTGTGCAGGACACGGCGAGGGTGTTGTCCCGCTATCTTAACGGGATAATGATAAGGACTTTCGAGCAGAAGGAAGTTGAGGACCTGGCGGCGTTCGGAAATATCCCCATAATAAACGGCTTGACCGACTACTGTCACCCTTGTCAGGTGCTGGCTGACCTTATGACGATACGGGAGTACAAGGGGCAGTTTGACGGACTTAAAATGTGCTACATCGGGGACGGGAACAATATGGCAAATTCCCTTATTGTAGGCGGGCTTACGGCGGGAATGGAAGTTGCGGCGGCGTGTCCTGCGGGCTACCGTCCTGCGGAAGATGTACTGGAGTTTGCCAAAAAATACGGGGACAAGTTTGTGCTGACCGACAAGCCTTTGGAGGCGGCGGCGAATGCTGATGTGCTGTTCACGGACGTTTGGGCGTCCATGGGGCAGGAGGGGGAAGCGGAGACACGCAAAAAAGCCTTTGCGGGGTATCAGATAAACGATGAGGTAATGGCGGCTGCCAAGAAAGACGCCATTGTTCAGCACTGCTTGCCCGCTCACAGGGAAGAGGAGATAACCTCTAAGGTGTTTGAGGAGCATGCGGCGGAGATTTTTGAAGAGGCGGAGAATCGTTTGCATGCGCAGAAGGCGGTGATGGTGAAGCTGATGAAATAAGGGGGGATTCCTCAGTCGCCATGAAATTGGCATTTTCCCCCGCCTGCGGCGGGGGAAAATGCCTTAAAAACCGCAAATTATTACTTAATGTTAAAATTATTTTTAAAAAATATTATTTAAAATAATTTTAATAAAAACGACTTAAAATTGTGGTATAATATAATTACAAAAATGATACGGTTATCCAAAGGAATGTTAAAATGTCTAACTGCGAAAGCTGCGTAAATTATGTTTACGATGAGGATATGGAATGCTATACTTGTCTTGCTCGTTTGGATGAAGACGAGATGTACCGCTTTATCCGGGGCGGGACAGGGGAATGCTGTTATTATCGGCTTGATGATGAGTATGGGGTGGCAAGGCGGCAATGAGATACGGGGAGACGGTAAAGGGGCGGTTTATCGAGCGTCCCAACAGGTTTATTGCCGTTGTTGAGGCGGAGGGCAAAAGGCAGACGGTGCATGTGAAAAACACCGGGAGATGCCGCGAGCTGCTGACTCCGGGGGCGGAGGTCATTCTCGAAAAGTTCCCCGAAAGTTCGGCGAGGAAGACTAAGTTCGACCTGATCGCAGTCTACAAGGGCGGTCTGCTGATAAATATGGACAGCCAAAGCCCCAACAAGGCGGCGGGGGAGTTTATACCGAGACTGTTCCCCGATGTTACGCTTATCCGTCCGGAGACGAAATTCGGCAATTCACGGCTGGATTTTTACATAGAGGCAAAAAGCCCGGATAACGCCCATGTTACCCGAAAGATATTTATGGAAGTAAAGGGATGCACTCTGGAAAACGAGGGAATATGTATGTTCCCCGACGCTCCCACCCAACGGGGACGTAAGCATATAGGAGAGCTTACGGAGTGCGTAAGATCGGGGTTTGAGGCGTATATTCTTTTTGTGATACAGATGAGCGGAATGAAATATTTTACCCCCAATTACGGGACAGACCCGCAGTTCGGCGAGGCTCTCAAAATGGCGGAGGCGGCGGGGGTAAGGCTCTTGGCGTATGAATGCAGGGTGACGGAAGAGAGCATGGAGATAGAAAAACAGATCGGAATTATTTTGTGATTCCATGAGGAAAGTGCCGATTCAAGGCTTTTTCCCGAAAGGTAATGTCGGAGGCAGGCAAAGGATATGGAAAATCTTGCAAATATCGGCGTAATAAACGGGCTTATGGAGCGTTACGGTTTCAGCTTTTCAAAGGGGCTGGGGCAGAATTTCGTTATAAATCCCACGGTAGCTCCGAAAATAGCCGAAATGGGCGGAGCGGCAAAAGGCGTGGGCGTTATCGAGATAGGCACGGGATTCGGAGTGCTTACCCATGAGCTTGCAAAGCGGGCGGACAAGGTGGCGGCGATAGAAGTTGACAGCCGTTTGCTGCCGGTATTGAGCGAAACGCTGGCGGAGCATGATAATGTAACGGTAATAAATGCGGACGTGATGAAGACGAATCTTGAAGCGGTGATAAGGGAGAATTTCGGGGGACTCAAGACGGTCGTGTGCGCCAATCTGCCTTACTACATAACCTCTCCGGTGATAATGCATCTGCTGGAGAGCAGGCTGCCGATAGAGTCGATAACAGTAATGGTGCAGAAAGAGGCGGGGGCAAGGCTGTGCGCAAAGATGGGGAGCAGGCAGTGCGGGGCGGTGACGGCGGCGGTGAACTATTATGCGGAAGCGAAGCAGCTGTTCAACGTGTCGAGGGGGAGTTTTATGCCGCAGCCGAATGTTGACTCATGCGTGATACGGCTGGATATACGCAAAAAACCGCCTATCGAAGTGGAAGACGAGGTTTTCTTTTTCAAGGTAGTGCGGGGGAGTTTTTCGCAGAGAAGGAAGACATTGGCAAATTCCCTGACATCGGCTCTGGGATCGGATAAAAAGCAGGTGATAGCGGCAATAGAGGCGGCAGGGCTGAAAAGTGCGATACGTCCGGAACAGCTGACGCTGGAGGATTTTGCGAAGGTGACGAGAGAAGTGGGAAAGATAGTTAATATAGTTAATAATTAATAGTTAATAGTTTAAAGTGAGCAGAAAGATAAAAGCGTTACAAGAGCAATAACGCTGCGTGGGAGATCCGGGGGAAATCACCCCCGGCGGGTCAAGGGCGGAACCCCAACGGCGTAAGCCGCTGTAACTAACAGAGCGGAACAAGCCAACGCAATTCAAGAGCAAGTCAGCTCAACCGCCGCCATTAAGTGCGCAATGTCGGTTACAACTACCGAAAGAGCAAATCCCTTTGAATTATTAACTAAAAATGAATTTTCTCAAAAACCCTTGACAAAAAGGAAAATATATGATATAATATACTTTGCCGCATGACGTGGGTCAAAAAAAGTTGTGGCATGCGCTCACACACCCTCGGCAGCGAGTTTAAAAGAAAAGGCAGGTGCAGCAGAAATGTACGCTGTAATCGAAACGGGCGGAAAGCAGTATCAGGTAAAGGTCGGCGACGAGGTCTTCATCGAGAAGCTGGATAAAGAGGCTGACGATACGGTAACTTTCGACAAGGTAATTGCCGTAAACAACGACTCGGCACTTACGGTAGGTGCGCCCTATGTTCAGGGAGCTAAGGTTGAGGGTAAGGTTCTTAAAAACGGCAAGGCCAAGAAGATAACCGTGTTTACCTACAAGCCCAAAAAAGGCTCTTCCCACAAGAAGCAGGGTCACAGACAGCCCTATACCAAGGTCAGGATAGACGCTATCAACGTATGATAAACGCCATGTTTTTCAAAAGCGGGGCGGGTTTTTCGGGATTTTCCATTTCGGGACATTCGGGATTTGCCCAAGCGGGCAGTGACGTATGCTGTGCGGCGGTGTCCTCGGCGGCGGAGCTTGTGTGCAACGCTCTCACGGATTTTATGGCGGGCAGTGCGGAAGCGGAGGTCAAGGAAAACGCTCTCGAATGCAGGCTGACAAGCCCTTCGGAAGAGGCATACAGGTTGATGAACGCCTTTTATGCTCATCTTGAATTTATACAAGAGGATTACCCCGAAAATATCAAAGTTACGGTAAAATAACTATTCGGAAAAAGGGAGGCATATGCAATGATAAGAATTTCCATGCAGTTTTTCGCTCATAAAAAGGGAAT
This sequence comes from Ruminococcus sp., assembly GCA_023667745.1. Taxonomy (GTDB): domain Bacteria; phylum Bacillota; class Clostridia; order Oscillospirales; family Ruminococcaceae; genus Huintestinicola. The sequence goes on along the minus strand of JAMOZU010000132.1, from coordinate 697 downwards.
GGGTTCTACCAAGAACGGCAGAGACTCGGAATCCAAGAGACTGGGCATTAAAAGAGCGGACGGTCAGTTTGTTACCGCAGGCAACATTCTTGTCCGCCAGAGAGGCACTCACATTCACCCGGGCGCAGGCGTGGGCATCGGCTCGGACGATACCATTTACGCTGTAGTCGACGGCACTGTAAGATTTGAGCGTGTAGGCAAAGACCGCAAGAAAGTCAGCGTTTATGCGGCGCAGTAAGCAGACGTGAAGATGTGAATATGACTATTAAGGCAGGAGCGTAAGTTATGGCTCTTGCCTTTTTGTTGTGACGGTTTGCGTTTTCCTTGATACACAGCGGGGGAAAACACATATTGAGGGTTTCTTGACAGGAGGGGGAATTTGTGGTATAATTATCTTATCCCGAAACAACGGCATATATCCAACCGAAAAGGAATGATGAAAAAATGAACAAACCCAAAGTTACCATTACATACAACTCTCCCGTGATACTTACGTTCACGCTTATAAGCCTTGCCGCACTGATAATAGGCGGCATTACCGGCGGGCGGTCAACAACGCTGCTATTCTCCGTTTACCGCTCGCCCTTGTCCGACCCGCTGACCTATCTGCGGCTTTTTACCCATGTCCTGGGGCATTCGGGGATAAGCCATTATATGGGGAATTTTACGGTGATACTGCTGGTAGGTCCTATGCTTG
>JAMOZU010000131.1 GCA_023667745.1 Ruminococcus sp. | reverse complement strand
AAATATTCCTGCCTCCTGCCTCTCATGGGAGCTTCGCTCGCACATTCCTGCCCCTGTCAACGCATTAATCTTCCGAGAGTATCCACAAGCTCGTCAATTACCTCTTCGTTCCCCTCTTTTATATTATCCGCAACGCAAGTGCGGATATGCTCGGAAAGGAGCTGCTTGTTAAAAGCGTTTACAGCCGCATTCACCGCCGCCGCCTGAATAAGGATATCCGTACAATAGGCGTTGTTTTCCACCATTCCGCAAATACCCCTCACCTGCCCCTCGATTCGTTTGAGCCTGTTTATAAGCTGTCTGCGTTCCTTTTCCGAACGCTCCTTTGTTTTTTGGCAGTGTCCGCAGTTTTCCATTTGCTTTTTCTCCTTTCGGGGCGTTGAATTTTATGAAACTTTTATTTAAAAGGACTTCCGTGAAATTTTCATACGTTCTTCCGCTGTGTTTCTTATCTGCATTTATATTATATACCCCCACGGGGTATTTTTTATCAATTTACGGTAAAGTTTTTGTAAATATAATGTGAATCAAAAAGAATATTTGAAAAATCCGGCGGTTTAATTTTTTTTGAAGCTATTGACAAATTCTCGTAATAATGTTATAATTTTCTTATTGATAAGGAAACTTTGTTTCAGGCGGTCTTTTCCTCGCCGCAGGCGGGGAAAAGACTTTAGATCAGCACTTCCGTAACTATTCAAAAAAATCCCGAAAGAAGCTGTCCCCATGACTATCCGTTTGATGAACATATCCGATTATGACAGCGTATACGACCTATGGCTTTCCTGCAAAGGCATGGGGCTTAACGATATTGACGATTCCCGTGAGGGCATAGCCCGCTTTCTTGAACGCAACCCCGAAACCTGCTTTGTATGCGAAAGCGGCGGAGAAATCATCGGCGTTATAATGGCGGGAAACGACGGCAGACGGGGATATATCTACCACACCGCCGTAAGAGAGGACTTCCGCCGCCAAGGTATCGCCGCCCGTCTCCTTGACAGTGTAATATCCGCATTTTCCGACCTCGGCATAAGCAAGACCGCCCTGCTGGTCTTTGGACGGAACAAGGCGGCTAACGATTTTTGGGAAACTATGGGATTTAACAAACGCACGGACATTATCTACCGTGACCGTGCCTTGAAAAACATCACACGTCACGACACGTGAGAAAGTGCCGATTTAAAGCTCTCCACGCCGCACGCCTGCAATGGGCATAATAAATGTCCGGGGAAAACCTTAAAAAAATTGTAACAAATACAAAACCGAAAGCCTTGCCCCGAAAAATCGGCGGCAAGGCTTTTTTAATTTTTTTTATTATTCCCCGAACGCCAGCTTCTCAAATTCCTCCAGACACACGGGCTTCGAGTAGAAGAACCCTTGAGCCACGTCGCAGCCGCACAGCTCCAGAAATTCCGCCTGCTCCTTCGTCTCCACTCCCTCGGCTACCATGTCAAGCCCTATGTCCTTTGACATGGAAATGGTGTGGGAGATTATTTTCTTGCCCCTATCGGAAAGCATAAATTCGCTGAAGAAATCACGGTCTATCTTGATAACGTCAAAGGGAGTATTTTTAAGCATATTGAGAGAGGAATAGCCCGAACCGAAATCGTCCATAAGGAGCATATATCCCCGCTCTTTGAGCTTTTTGATGGCTGCCTCGTCCCCTGCGTTTTCCAAAGATTCGGTTATCTCCGTCTCCAGCAGACGTTTGGGGACATCATACTTTTCGATAAGTCCGTCAAGTACGTCTATAAACCTGTCGTTCGCCAGATGAACTCGGGAGATATTCACGGAAATGGGGATAAGCTCATATCCCTTGTCCGCCCATCTGCGGAGAGCCTTGCAAGCCTGTTCCCATATGTATTCGTCCAGCTTGGTGATAAAGCCGTCTTCCTCAAACACGGGAATAAACTCCGCAGGAGAAAGCATTCCCCTTTCCGGGTGCAGCCACCGCACCAACGCTTCAGCCCCCACTATCCCGTCGGAAGATATGCTGTACTTGGGCTGAAGGAACATTACAAATTCGCCGTGTTCAAGAGCGTAATACATTCTGTCCTCTATGAACTTGCGGGAAATGAGCTTATTTTCCTGGGTGTCGGTATAGTAGCATATGTTCGTAAGAGCGTTGCCTTTAATGCTCTGCCTTGCCATAGCCGCCCTGTCCCCCTGCTTGCGGAGGGGAAGATTTTTGTCGGTTATGATATTTATGCCGAAAACGAACTTGTAGGAAATATCCTTGTAATGCCCGATCCGCTCGGTTATTTTAACCACCAGCTCATCTATTTCCGACTTGTCTTCATAGGAAACGGCTATCATAAACACGTCTGCGGAAAGCCTTGTAAATACCTGCCGTTCATTGCAGATACTTGAAAGACCGTTGCTGATAAAGCTTAGTATCTCATTGCCCATATCCTCGCCGTAGGCGGAGTTGATGAGCTTGAACTTTTCAATATCAAACTGGACTATGGCGGCTTCCCTGCCCTCGCGGAAAACCACTTCCCTTGCACGGTTGTTGAACACCATCGGGTGCTTGTCGTTGGTGAAGCTCTCAATAATGGTCTTGTTGAGCTTTTCCGCCAGATTCATCACCCGCAGATGCCCCACTATGCAGCGGGCTCGGAGATCCTTCTCCCTGTCAATGGCAATAGTCAGTATGAACCAAGTGTAGTCCTCGGGGTCGTCTGTGAGCCTTGCACGGAAATTGACCTCGTATCTGCTTTCGTAAATGGGATTTTTTCCCGAACCCAGCAAGTCCCTGCAAAACGCCGTAAGCACTGCACTGTCCGACTCATGGATACGCCTTGAATAGCAAAGCTGCTCCAGAGGATTTTCATTTTCGTTAATGAGCACGGACAGCTTCTCGGAAGTCTGTACGTCAAAGGCGTTATCCGTAAAATCCACCGAGAAAGCGCATGTATCCTCCGCCCCTTTTACAATATCGCTCAGCACCTGAAAAACCGTTCTTGCCATTTCTATCTACCTCCGTTGCAAAGCGGGTCTATTTTTATCCCGCCTTGAATTACTGCCCCCTGTAATTCCCGCCGAAAACAGCCGCCGTTATTTATGTATTGCAGTTACAAGCTATTTCCAGTGCTTTAACTGCGAAAGGAATGAATCAAATTGCACCCTGCGGACATCGTTTGTCAAGTTATCAGGATTAGGCATCCGGCTTACGAGAAAATCAAGCATATCCTCTTTGGAAGAATAGGCAAACTCTCCCTTTTCGTAACACCATTTGCAGTAATCCTCGTTAAAGCTGCCGTCGGTCTCCCTGCTTATCATATCGTCATCGCTCAAAGGCATTCCGCAGCACTGACAGATAAGCTGCATGGGCGAACCCAAAAGCGTGTTTATCGACACGCCGAACTCACGGGACAAAATCTTGAGAGTTTCCGTGTTGGGCTGTGTTTCCCCTGTTTACCAGCGGCTGACAGCCTGCCTTGTGACCATTACCCGCTCTGCCATCTGCTCCTGGGTAAGAGCGTTTTTCTCACGCAGAGATTTTAAAATTTCCTTGGTTTCCATTATAATTTCCTCCTTGAAATTAATGTTTGTACCTTAAATTTTATAAAAAATCCGCATGGTTGTCAAGCAACGGGCTGTTGCTTTTCCGTTATTTAATTATAACATATTATTTTTGAAATTTCAAGAGTTTTTGTGAAAAAGTTATAAAAGTTCATAATTTTAAAACCAAGTAAACTTTTACACACCGTATCACAGGTGATTGTCGACCAAAAAAACGGACAATTTCATAATTGTAAGACATCTCGGAAAAAGCCGTTTGAATCGGTGTTTCCCTTGAATAAAGTATCCGTTGCCGTTATAAAAAATTTTCAAAATACAGTAAAAATTAACAAAATAACCATTGACGTATGAAAAGAAATGTGGTATAATATATAAGTATTATTGTAAAAAGTGGGAAGAGGCGTGTTTGCTGAATGGATAAAAAGGGCAGACTTATAGTGATCGACGGCTTGGACGGCTGTGGAAAGTCAACGCAGCATGAACGGTTGGTCGGCATTTTAACGAAAAGGGGGCTTAACGTAAAGGGGATAAGCTTCCCGGAGTATGACAAACCATCTGCGGCGTTGGTGAAAATGTATCTCGGCGGTGAATTTTCCCGCAGTGCCGCAGATGTGAACGCATATGCCGCATCCTGCTTTTACGCAGTTGACAGATACGCCAGCTGCAAGCTGTACTGGGAAAAGGATTACCTTGAGGGCGGCATTATACTGGCAAGCAGATATGTTTCGTCAAATGCGGTGCACCAGTGTTCGAAACTGCCGAGGGAAGAGTGGGACGAATTTCTCCGCTGGCTTGACGATTTTGAGTATAACAGGCTCACACTCCCCCGCCCGGACAAGGTGATATTCCTTGACATTTCCCCCGAACTTTCCGATAAAAGGCTGACCATGCGCTACAACGGCGACGAAAGCAAAAGGGACATTCACGAAATCAATGGGGAATATATGCGGCTTTGCCGTGAAGCGGCGTTGTATGCGGCAAAAAAGCAGGATTGGGCTGTTGTAAGCTGCGAGGACGGCGGCAGGGAGAAAACTCCCGAGGAGGTAACCGAGGAACTTCTGGAAATTATCAGCGAGGTTATATAATGCTTGAATTTAAGGTGATAGAGCTTTCGGACAAGCTTGAAATTGACAGGTGTTTGTCGTATTCGGATTTCAGGGGCTGCGAATACTGCTTTGCAAATAATCTTGCCTGGCGGAGAATGTACGGCACTAAGGTATGCCTTTGGAAAGACTTTTACATTTCCTGCTCCGGACTTGACAAGGGGAAGCCTCGATTTACATTTCCTGCGGGGCGGGGGGACGTAAGGGAGATATTCGGGGAGATGAAAAAGGTCTCGGAAAGTTTCGGCATTCCGCTGACGGTGGGGTCGGTGACAAAAGAGCAGCTGCCCATGCTGCGGGAGCTGTTCGGGGACGGGTCTTTCGAGGTTTCAGCCGACGAGGGCGGCTGGGATTATATCTACAGCAGGACGGACTTGGCGGAGCTTGCCGGAAAAAAGTACCACGCCAAACGCAATCACCTGAAAAAACTGCCGGAAGACTGTGTTTACAGTCCCCTTTCCGAAAAGGATTTCGACGACTGCATTACCTATGCGGCGGCAGGGTACAGCAGCGGCAACGGATATGACGATTTTTCAAAGGTCTGCGAACAGTTCGCCATCAACACCTATTTTGAGAATTTCGGGGAGCTGGGGCTTTGGGGCGGCGTTCTGCGGCAGGGCGGCGAGGTCATAGCCTTTACCATAGGCGAACGGATAAACAGCGACACCGTGGGAGTTCATATTGAAAAGGCGGAAGCGGGAATTGACGGGGCATATCCCGCCGTAAACAACGGCTTTGCAAAAAGCGTCCCGGAAAGTTTCACCTATATCAACCGTGAAGAGGACTTGGGGATAGAGGGCTTGCGGAAGGCCAAGCGTTCTTATCACCCCGTGTTTTTACTGGAAAAATATACGGTGACGTTCGGTTGACAGACTGCAGGGGGCAATGACGTACGGTGTAATTTTGACGAAAAATATCGGACATTGGAGAAAGTGACGGTATCAAAAAATGAAAGGAAGCGATCGTAATGGTATATGTATTTTTAGCGGACGGATTCGAGGAGACAGAGGCTGTAACTCCAATAGATTATTTAAGGAGAAGCGGCTGTAATGCGGTGACCGTGGGAGTTACTGGAAAGACTGTTACAAGCTCTCACAATATCCCCATGATATGCGATATCGAGCTTGACGAGGCTGTAACGGAAGGCTTGGAGATGATAGTGCTGCCGGGAGGAAAAGTGGGGACGGACAACCTTATTGCAAGCAAGCGGGTGGAGGAGATAATCGACTATTGCGTCAAAAAAGGGCTTTTCATCGGCGCTATCTGCGCCGCCCCTTCCGTACTCGGTCTGCGGGGACTGCTTAGCGGCAAAAAAGCTGTGTGTTATCCCGGCTTTGAGGAGAAACTTCACGGAGCTGATATTCAGAACGCCCCTGCTGTAAGGGACGGAATATTCATCACGGGCAGAGGTGCAGGGGCGTCACTGGAGTTTTCCTATGAGCTGGCTGCGGCTTTAAAGGGCGAGGAAAAAGCTAAGGAAGTGGCGGGAAGCATTGTATGGAATATTTGAACGGCGATAATCCCGCCTTGTTTGAAGTGGCAGATATAAGGGAATACAAAAAAGAGCTGCGGGCGGCTTTGAGAAAAGTCCGCACGGATATGTCAAAGGAAGAAAAAGCCGATAAGGACAGGCGCATACTTTTGAGAATACTGTCCTCGAGACAGTATGAAAAGGCGGAAATAATACTGACGTATGTTTCCACGGACATCGAGGTTGACACAAGGGAGCTTATAAAGGAGTCTATAGCAAGGAAAAAACGGGTGGCTGTCCCCCGCTGTATTGAGGGAACGAGGGATATGGACTTTTACTTTATAAAAAGCCTTGACGATCTGGAAAAAGGGACTTTCGGCGTAATGGAGCCTGTGCCGGCAAAGTGCGTTAAGGCATATGCCTTTGAAACTGCTTTGTGCATAATCCCCGGACTGGGATTTGATATGTACGGCTACAGACTGGGCTACGGCAAGGGCTATTACGACAGGTTTCTTTCCGCTCACCAAAGGCTTTTCAAAATGGGCATATGCTACTGCGGCTGTACCTGCAACAGGCTTATCCACGGGCGGTTCGACATAGAGGCGGACATGCTGGTGACGGAAAAATATCTGAGAAAAATAACGTGAAAGGAAGATGCCGAATGGACGACAGCAAAACAAACAACAATCCCGAAACAGCCAGCGAGCTTGCTTTCACGGAAGAAACCGAGCTGTTCACCCGTCCCCGCAAGGATATAAACGATGACGACGATGATCTCGGCGAGGAGGAAAATTCAAGGGAGATAGTTATTTTTTCGGCGGAAGAGGAAGAGACACCGGATAACGGTTCAGACAGCAGTCCCGCTGTCTCTCCCGTTCCCGAAAAAGCGAAAGGGAAAATGTCCGGAGAAAATCCGCTTGAAGAGAATGCTTACGAGGAAGAG